>CAZVTL010000441.1:0-1579 GCA_964630075.1 uncultured Tangfeifania sp. | reverse complement strand
CACAAGGCCATCGAACAACTCCATGGGGATCTGAAGACTGAACTAAAAGAGTATTCAGATGCCGATCATCCCAAGTACCAGGCCATGGTAGAGCAGATCCGGAAAAATCTTGACCTGACCACCTTAAAATTTCAACGGCTGGATGACCTGGTGGAGGCGATCGGATTACCGAAAGAGAAATTATGCACCCATTGCTGGGATGGCTCCAGCTACTTTTGAGCCAGGAAAAGAGCGCATAAGGAGCAGAACCGATAGCATTTTTATGGACGCTTCGCCAGCTCCTTCACCCTCGCCCAAACGCTGTCGTCTACCGGGATTCCAAGCTCGCTGTTCACTTCTCTGTTTTTTTGCGACTGTTCGCCCGGATAATAGATCTCCCCACCCTCCTGCACGGGAACTGCCGCCTTCAGCTGTTCGATGGTCTCCGCTACAGCCTGTTCGACGAACTCTTTGGTATTCCATTTGGAGGGATCAATGGCGATAAATACCTGACAACAGCTGCCACAACTGCCCTTTCCTGCCTTGTCAATGCCAGCCGTTGTTAGTCCTCCGGACAATAGAGCGGCAATCAGATCCAGCATGACAGCAAATCCGGAACCCTTCCAGTACCCCATTGGCAGGATTCGCCGGGTCTCTTCGATGAACCCGGGGGTGTCGGTGAGATTACCCGTGTGATCGAAACCTCCCGGATAGGGCAATTTCTGCCCTTTTAACCTGGTAACCTGCAATTTGCCGTAGGAGTACTGCGACATCGCCATGTCCAGGACAACGGGATTCCCTTCCCTGGGAACAGCCATGATGAATGGATTGTTGCCAATGCATTCAGATTTTGCCCCCCAGGCTGGCATGCAGGATTCGGTATTGGTCCAGCAAATGGCCATGTAACCCTTCGCGGCAGCCTGCCAGCCATAGGTACCCCCCCGCATCCAATGGGTGGTATTCTTCAGGCTTACGATCCCAAACCCTCCTGCTTCAGCCAGTTCGGTGGCACGGTTCATGGCAAATTGCGCATTGAGAATGCCGGGACCCAAATTCCCGTTGTAAATTTCCATGGCACCTAGTGAAACCTCCAGTCCAGGCTCAGCATCTGCATCCACCCATTTTTTGTTCAAATAATCCACAAACCTTTCAACACGGTTCAAACCGTGGGAATAGACTCCATCCCTGCTGCTTTCAGTATGGATCCGGGCACATATGCCTGCCTTCTCTTCCGGCATACCGGCAAGGAGAAAGGCCGCCTTGATCGTCGCCTGCATCTCATCAAATTTGATTCGTGTCATTTTCCTGGACTGTTTTGTTTGTTAAAAAAAACAATTTACAACAAATATGAATATTTTATACCTTTATCGGTAGTTTTTAACCAATGTGCTACAAGCACAAGGTAAATAGCACTTTACCTAAATGACTCTTATGAAATACCCACGAGAATATTTTCACGCCAGCCGAAAATGAATATCTGGGTATTCCATGCGACCTTTAAAAAACAAATTATATACGCATGAAAACTAATTCAAACCAAATGACCAAGCTTCTGTTGACTATTCTTATTGTGCTCAGCTTTTGCCAGCTTTTAAGAGCT
>CAZVTL010000440.1:267-1580 GCA_964630075.1 uncultured Tangfeifania sp. | reverse complement strand
TGTGTGATTGCTGACACCTGTATTGGGGGTGTGGCAGAGGCTGCAATGTGCGCTGAAAAATTTAAAAAAACCGGAGTCGGAGTGAGCCTTACGGTTACACCTTGCTGGTGCTATGGCAGCGAAACAATTGATATGGACCCAGAATTACCAAAAGCGATATGGG
Source organism: uncultured Tangfeifania sp. (assembly GCA_964630075.1). Classification (GTDB taxonomy): domain Bacteria; phylum Bacteroidota; class Bacteroidia; order Bacteroidales; family Prolixibacteraceae; genus CAINVV01. Next base: position 1,417 of record CAZVTL010000440.1, on the reverse strand, counting down.
GTTTCAATGGCACGGAGCGACCTGGAGCAGTATACCTTGCTGCAGCCCTTGCAGGACATACAATGAAGGGATTACCTGCCTTTGGAATTTACGGACATGATGTTCAGGATGCTGGTGATAAAAACATTCCGGATGATGTAAGCCAAAAAATTATAAGGTTTGTAAAAGCAGGACTTGCCACTGCAATTATGAAAGGAAAATCATATTTATCTATGGGTTCCGTATCAATGGGTATTGCAGGTTCAATAGTCAGGGAAGATTTCTTCCAGGAATATCTTGGGATGCGCAATGAATATGTGGATATGAGTGAATTCAACCGCCGCCTTAATGAAGAAATTTTTGATAAAGTTGAATTCAAAAAAGCACTTGACTGGACAAAGAAAAACTGTAAAGAGGGAAAGGACCGGAATGAAAAACCAAAATCGAGAAAACAAAAAGACCAGGAGTGGGAAACTGTTGTAAAAATGACATTGATCGCTCGTGACCTGATGGTGGGCAACCCCAAACTTAAAAAACTAGGTTTTGGAGAAGAGGCACTCGGGCATAATGCTATTCTTGCAGGTTTTCAGGGTCAGCGTCAGTGGACCGACCATATGCCGAATGGTGATTTTCTGGAGGCTATACTCTGCTCATCCTTCGACTGGAATGGCATACGACCTCCATATCTGGTTGCAACAGAAAATGATGCAATGAACGGAGTCCCGATGTTATTTGGTTATCTTCTTACCAATACTGCCCAGATGTTTTCCGATATCCGCACCTACTGGAGTCCGGAAGCAATTAAAAGAGTTACAAAAGTAAAACCTGAAGGGCTGGCCTCAAACGGTGTCATCCACCTGATAAATTCAGGTGCATCAGCTCTCGATTTTTCCGGTAGACAAACCAAAAAAGGTGAAGCTTGCATCAAACCCTTCTGGGAAATTACCGGGAAAGATGCATCAGCATGTCTTGAAGCAACAGAGTGGCCTCCCGCAAACATAGGATATTTCCGGGGAGGTGGTTTCTCTTCCCAGTTCGATACAAAAAATGTAATGCCGGTAACCATCTCAAGAGTCAATCTGGTTAAAGGACTCGGACCTGTACTTCAGCTTGCCGAAGGATGGACAGTTGAACTTCCCGGCAAGGTAAACAAAATACTTACCGAAAGAAC
>CAZVTL010000440.1:0-257 GCA_964630075.1 uncultured Tangfeifania sp. | reverse complement strand
GGATGTTTATTCTGTAATGGCCAACTGGGGAGCTAATCATAGTGCGTCCAGTTATGGTCATATCGGTGCCGACCTGATAACTCTGGCATCAATACTGAGGATCCCTGTTTGTATGCATAATGTGGCGGATGAAAAAGTATTCCGTCCCAGTGCCTGGAGCGCTTTTGGTATGGAAAAAGAGAGTTCAGACTACAGGGCTTGTCAGAATTATGGGGCACTTTATAAATAAGGAATCAGAGACTATATAGTCTTCAGTG
>CAZVTL010000439.1:0-1612 GCA_964630075.1 uncultured Tangfeifania sp. | reverse complement strand
ACCTATGCCATCCTCAACTACGAAAGGGCACTAAAGCTCTCTCCCGGAAACGAAGATGCGCTTTTCAACCTGGAGATGGCCAAAAAACAGGTAGTCGACAACATCGACCTGTTGCCAGAACCCGGATTCCTTCGCTGGTGGCACGAAATGATCAGCGCACGACCAGCCGATAGCTGGGGTACCCAATCCCTGGTAAGTTTTTTCCTCTTTCTGCTTCTTTTTGCGTTATTCCTCTTTGCCACCAACAGCCGAAACAAACAAATCACCTTCTGGTTTGCAGTTTTGGCCATTGTTTACAGCCTTGTCACCTACTCTTTCGGTTCAAGTCAGCGCAGCAAGCTTGTCCACCACAACAGCGGGGTAATCACCGAACGCAGCGTCCGGATGAAAGGCTCCCCCAGCGAAAGCGGCACCGAACTCTTCATCCTCCACGAAGGACTCAGCGTACAGATCACCGACAAACTGGGCGACTGGATCGAAATCCGGCTGGCCGACGGCAACAAAGGTTGGGTGAAGGAGAGTGCGTTGATACGAATTTAAGAAAGAAGGGGCGACTCGACGAAGGGGCGAGGGGGCGACGGAGAGACGGAGGAATGACGGAAGATGACGGAGGGACTTAGGGACTTGGAGACTGTGGGACCAAGGGACTCCCGGAGACTGCTCCCTGAATTATTTAGCGCTGAGCCAGTTGATGAGTCAAAAGGCCATTTTCGAAGGAAAATCTGCAACAACATTTTAAACATTTCAAACAAAAAAAACATTTCAAACCAACCTTTCCTCTGTGTAACTCCGAGCTTCTCTGTGAAACTCTGTGTAACCATCTTTAACTTTCAAATGAAGCCATTGTATTCCAAAATCGAAAATCCAACATCGAAAATTCCATGCCGCTTTACCTCGATTTAACGCATCCTATCTCCGACCAAATGCCCTGTTATCCTGGCGATCTCCAGGTGTCGTTGAAACAACAGACCTTCTATCAAACAGACGGCCACAACAATTTTGCCCTCTCCACAGGCATGCATGCAGGTACCCATCTGGATGGACTCATGCACCTGACAGAGAGCCTTACCAGGATTGCTGAACTCCCCTTGGATCGCTTCGCCGGAAATGGATTTCTGGTCAATGTGCATGGACAGCGTGAGATTGATCTGCCGGATTCCGTCTTTGCCAACCTTTCCACCGGCGCTGTGGTGCTGTTCTACACCGGATTTGACCAGTGCTTTGGCAATGAGGACTATTACAGATCCTATCCTGCCATCAGCGAAGCAACTGCCTGGCACCTCGTCAAAAAAGGGGTAAAAATGATCGGAATGGATTCCCCTTCTCCCGATTATGCTCCCTACAACATCCACAAAATATTGCTGAGCAACAACATACTGATCATTGAAAATCTAACGAACCTGTCAGCATTGCTCCCCTACCGGGAATTTGAACTCCTGGCTTTTCCGCTAAAGATAGAAGCAGACAGTTCTCCGGTGAGAGTGGTGGCAAGAATAGAAAGCTAAGAACAGTTTGCAGTTAGCTTTTAACCAAAGGGCAAGACTACCAATCCAAAATCGAAAATCCAAAATCCAAAATTCTAGTTATACCAGCTTATGAAAAATCTAAAATT
>CAZVTL010000438.1:0-1619 GCA_964630075.1 uncultured Tangfeifania sp. | reverse complement strand
GGAATAGTTGATCAGGATGGTATCGGTGGCATTGATCTCTTTCAGGAGGATGTTGTCGGGATTATTTGGATGGTAGCTGACCTCCTGGTTGAAAACCTTGAAACTGGTAAAAATCAGGTTCGGGTTTCTTTGATTGTCGAAAATACTATCTGGATGAAAATGGACCAGTCCGTCAACACCTCCAAAGTAGAGGTTTCCTTTGGAATCCTCGTATGATGAACCGATGACGTATTTGTCGCAGGGAAGTCCGTCGGAGACGAAGTAGTTGGTAAATACTGCAGCCTTGCTGTCATATTTTGCAATTCCAGCCGTGGTGGAGATCCAAAGCCTGTTGGTCTTATCCGTTTCTATGGCCTTGATAGAGCTGCTGCAGAGCCCCTCCTCCTCTGCATATCTCTGGAGGATCGATTTGCCGGGAATATATTGGTACAAACCTGAAAGGGTTCCCACCCACAAATGATCTTCCCTGTCCAATTTCAGGCAGGTTACCAGGTCGTTCTTTAGATCTCCCTTCGAGACCTGAAACGAGCGAAAGTGCTCTTTTTTTGCATTCCAGCCTACTAGGCCCTTTTCTGTAGCAATCCAGAGGGTACTGTCTGCATCGTACTCCAGGGCATAGATGTTTGGATTGATGTTTTCAGTTTTTCCCGATACAAAGGGATTGCTGGAGTCGGATAGCCGGTCTTGCGTTACATCGAAGTAAAAGAGGCCTCCCTTGGTTCCCACCCATAAGTTACCTTTTGAATCTTCGATTGTTTCCAGAATATAGTCGCGCTTTGCATCCGTTTCATATCCCGGAATATGGTAATGAATCAATGGTTTGTTGTCTCCCTGGTAGCAATAGAGTCCTTCATAATAGGTCCCGATCCAGACCCATCCCCGTTTGTCCTGGTACAATTTTGTGATGGCCTTGTCTTTTATTTCGGCGCCAGATCCTGTTTTGCTGAAGATGCTGAAGTGTTTCTGTCCTTTCTTGAGCAGGTTGATTCCGCCTCCATCGGTACCGATCCAGAAATTTTCGCTTTGGTCTACCAGCATGCTACTTACCAGGTAATGACTGAGTTGTTCTCCGTTCTTTGAATTTCCAAGGGCATGAAAATTTTTGGAAGAGAATATCTTGACATAAATGCCACGTTCCTGGATGCCAAACCACATGTCGCCCTGGCGATCTTCGTAACAATAGATTCTGGATTTGGATGCCCCGGGAACATCGATCAGGTGGCTAACATCCGTGATGGTATTTTGAGTCAGGTTGTATGTTTTGATGCCATTTCCTTCGGTCCCCAGCCAGATGATCCCTTTCTGGTCGGTGATGATACTGTATATTCCCCTGTCCAGTCTGTTTTCATTACCGGCTGAATTTTTTGTCTGGGTGAAACTCCCATTGGCCGGGTCGTATACCACCAACCCTTCACGCGCAGTTCCAAACAGGATTTGGCCGGTCTTGGTCTGGTGCACCGACATGACCGTCCGGTCAGGGAAGTTGTAAGAGGTTCCGGTGTAGTCGCGGATCGTTGAGAACTGGCGTTTCACGACATCGAACAGGAGCACTCCTTCATTGCCTGTGCCAATCCAGATGTTCCCTTTTTTATCGGCTATGGCTTGGTTGTAATCGACAT
>CAZVTL010000437.1:0-1624 GCA_964630075.1 uncultured Tangfeifania sp. | reverse complement strand
TCATGAAAATCTGATTCTGTAACACCCTGTAATTCCATTATGCCTTCAAGATGGCACTAATCCAAGGCCAATTGGTTAAGCTACTGGTTGCTTTCTTGTTTATCGCCATCTCTGTCAGGCCGAGCTCTGCTTGGGTCGTTGCGGCTTCAAGTGATTCGAAGACTCGATTGGCAAAATAATTCCGGCGCAATACATTCCATATTTGTTCCGCTGGATTCAGTTCCGGTGAATATGGCGGCAGTCTTACCAGTGCCAGATTTTCTGGAATCATGAGATCTTTACTTCTGTGAGATGATGCTCCATCGACAACCATGACGATAAATTCTTTCTTGTGTGCTTCGCTGACTTGGGTCAGAAAACGGGTCATGTTCTCCGTATTCATTTTCTCGGTTGTCATAAAGTCGAGGCAACCATCCCACGGGCTGACAGCGGCGTATTCGTAACGGAATTCCCGTATCAGGGCTAGGTTCACGACCGGACGATGAGGGGCAGGTGCCCAACATGATCGAGGATCGCTCATTCTGCCAAAGCGAGCTTCATCTTGAAACATAAGCCGCAGTGGCAGCTGGTTTTCGTTTTTCAAGCAGGCGGTAGCCACTGTTTCCTGGAATTTTTTTTAAACTCATCCTGGGCGGCAGGATCGCTCTTTGGGTGTTTGGTGTCTGGTTGTACCTTGCGCCACCCATGACGGGCCAACAACCGATATGTTGTCGACAGAGGTATGGTATGCCCCAACCGTTCAATCAGAGCTGCATGGATAGGAGGAACCGTCAACACACCTCCCCTTGTCGCCTGCTCTTGCCACTGATAGAGAAACACCCGTTCCTCTTCAATGGTCATTGAAGAATTCCGACGACCACCCCAGGTTCTCTTTGATGTGTCGTCTTGATTGCGAATATTACTTCGATCGCGATAAACAGTTCGACGACTTGTGCCCAAAGCTTCTGCTGTTCGGTCTGCATCTAAACCATATTCTGCGACCAATATCACTGACAGGGCTTTTCGGTATTCACTTACTGTGGTGGCTTGATCACGCAACTGCTTGGCTTTTTGTACCTCTACGGTATCGACACATATTTTTCTTGCCATGGCTCACCTCCATGGCAACACTATACTAAAATGTCATCTTGAATGCAAATTGGAATAATAATCTATATAAAAATGGACTCGTTAAACAATCCGCTGATAACAGCAATACTCTGAAGCAGGTATCTACTGAAGGTATAAATCGAGGTTACTTTGGCAGTCTTAAAAATGCAAACAAGATGGATGGTGTTTTAATTAAACCAAATGATAAGAACACTATCAAAAAGTAAAGGTGAAAAGTTTTGGAAACAATCAGAGAGTAACCTGACCATGTTATTTAATCAAAAATTTAATTTAGAATGCCGACAGAATCTAATCTGCCGCCATCCCTTTTTACCTTCTCATGGCAAATCCAATCAGGTCTGGTCCACCTGAGCAAAAGCAGCAAACGCTCAACCACCATCAGATTTCCCCCACGCACAACAAAGCATTGCCAAGCAACAAATCGATTAACACAGGTCATCCTCGGGGCTCATTTTTACTGGGTTGTCCAGACTGAAAACGAAAGGGAAGGTCTGGTAATATCTAAAACAGATTC
>CAZVTL010000436.1:0-1634 GCA_964630075.1 uncultured Tangfeifania sp. | reverse complement strand
ACAATCATTATTCAGTTGAAAAAGCAGGAAACTGGGCCGATTGTATAAGGCAAAAGAGGGCGGTTGTTTACAATGATTATCCGTTGTCGCCAAATAAAAAAGGGCTCCCTGAAGGACATTCCCCGATTGGCAGGATACTCTGTATACCTGTAATATATGAAGAAAAAGTGCGGTTAATTTTTGGGGTTGGCAATAAATTATCTGAGTATACTGATTCGGATATAATTCAGGTACAAGCCATTGTTAATGAAATGTATAAAATACATGAAAAACGAAAAGTTGAATTAAACCTAAAGAAAAGTGAAGATCGCTGGCAGTTTGCCATCGAAGGGAGTAATGATGGTATCTGGGACTGGAATGTGCTCACCGATGAGGTTTTCTACTCCAACCGGTGGAAAGAGATGATCGGCTTTGAGCCTGATGAACTGGAAGGAAAACTCAGCGAATGGCAAACCAGGATACATCCTGATGACGTTGAAGCAGTACAGTTCAAGTTGCAACAGCATTTCAACCAGGAAACGGCTGATTATTCTGCTGAGCACCGGCTACTCTGCAAGGATGGATCATGGAAATGGATCCTGGACCGGGGTAAAGTGTTGCAGTGGACTTCTGATGGGAAACCCCTCCGGATGGTTGGTACACATACCGATATCACCGAACGCAAACTTGTCGAAAATCAATTGAGAGAGAGCGAGGTTCAGTACCGAAACTTAGCAAATGCGGGTTCAGCACTTATATGGACATCGGGGACAGACAAACTATGTAATTATTTTAATGAAACCTGGCTAAGATTTACCGGTCGGACTCTTGAACAGGAGATGGGTAATTCATGGGCAGAAGGAGTGCACCCCGATGATTTTAAAAGATGTCTTGAAACCTATATATCTGCATTCGATAAACAAGTGCCGTTCGAAATGGAATACCGTTTACGCCATTCAAGTGGTGAATACAAGTGGATCGTTGATCTTGGCACTCCCAATTTTAACAGCACTGGGGAATTCGTCGGCTATATCGGGCATTGCTTCGATATTTCTGAACGTAAGCTGATCGAAGATACCCAAACTTTTTTACTTGGTTGTGGAGTGCCCGGAACCGGCGAGGATTTTTTCGAGTCGCTGGCACGATACCTGGCTGAAAAACTTACCATGGAATATGTATGCATTGACCGGCTGGAGGGTGACGATCTGATGGCACAAACGGTTGCCATTTACAACAACGGCAGGTTTGAATGTAACGTGCTGTATGCCCTTAAAGATACCCCGTGTGGAGAGGTAGTCGACAGGAGCGTATGCTGCTACCGGCAAGGGGTACAGCATCTGTTCCCTAATGATGCAGCTCTTCAGGAACTGAATGCCGAGAGTTATTTCGGAACTACCCTGATCGATTCAAAAGGAAAGGCGATAGGTTTAATTGCCATTATCGGGCATCAGCCTCTGCCTGAAGAAGGAAAGGCAGAAACGCTTCTGAAATTGGTTGGACCGAGGGCTGCCGCGGAGTTGGAGAGGCGTGAAGCCGAAAATGCACTGAAAGAAACGCTGGAACAATTGTACAAAGCCAAGGCAAAAGCCGAAGAAAGTGATCGCCTCAAATCTGCTTTCCTTGCCAATATGTCGCACGAAATCAGGACGCCCATG
>CAZVTL010000435.1:287-1641 GCA_964630075.1 uncultured Tangfeifania sp. | reverse complement strand
CCTTCGTTGTCGCAAAATGTTTGCATCCCATCCATGGTACTATTGTGGTGCTGGGGAACAAACTCCCAGCGTTCACCAATTTTCTCGTACAATGCCGGATACCTGGAAGTTTTAAAACCTTTGGCGATAATCGGGATGACGTTTAGTCCACCCTTGAGTACAAACTGTGCTTCATCGTTTTCAACCCGAATGGTGGTGGGCAGATTACCCAGCACCAATCCCTTCTTTACTGCTACTACCTTTGGTTCATCCTGGCCAAAGGCCAATATCTCCTTGACGGGCGACTTCGCGCCATCAACTTCCCCGTAAGGCAACCAGAACCCGGAGAGCGTCATCTCATCTCCCGGCTGGAGGACCAGTTTATCCGTTGAAGGAACCAAACTGAACCGCACATCACCCTCTTTCATCTCAGGGGTATAAGCCTTGTGTTCATTGACAGTGGTATCTTTTGGTTCAGGAATATGGGCCTTTTGTTGAATGGAAAAAGCAGGTTTCACGCCGCTGTTCGATTCAAAGCTCCTGATCATGATCCCATTGGAGCCTTTTGCCTCCCCAAATATGGCAGCAAAAGAATTTTTGACAGGCAGCTCCTCTCCTTTCACACAGAAAGGGCTTTGGTTGAAGTCGATGGGCTTTGAAACAACTTTGCCTGCTGCATCCGTGAAAGCATAATTCTTGTAACGCAAATTTTGCTGGGTTGAACTGATATCCAGAAACCGGAAATTGGCCCTGGCATCTTCCACCGTTAATGGTCTCAGCACTTTGTACCTGGCTGTAAAAAAACTCCTTAATTCATCATCCTGAGGCACTTCCCAAATATCCAGCAGCAATTGTATGCAGCTATCTGAGGTAAGGTACTCCATCTCTACGTTGCACCAGTTGTTGCCGGTACTTCTGTAGGTGGTACCCCTGTACTCGGAATAGTTCCACTTTTTGCCATCGTAATAGGTGAGGAAATTGTGACCGGCCACGTTGTCGTGCTGTGGCTGACCGCTCCAAAAGGTCTCCTGGCTCATTGCACGGAAATCACCAATGGCAATTCCTGTTTTGTGGCCAAATTTAAAGGGGATGTAGCAGGTGGTTTCGGTAACCCCGGTTGAGGAGTGGAAATAATCCATGAAAAAGCCCAGCGACGACCAGTGTTTGGTCATGTGCCTGCCCCAGTTCTGGTATAAGTGCAACGAGCTGATTTCCAACTCTTCGTAGGGTTCAAGGTAGAGCGGGAAAAATGTCTCGCTGAAGGCAGTATCGCGCGGGTTGTAGAAACGCTCCTCTTTTTCGCCGGCAAAATTCTTGCTTACCTGCACCAGAATGGGCAGCGGATGACCTTTTGCATCCAGCACTGCTCCCCCCT
>CAZVTL010000435.1:0-277 GCA_964630075.1 uncultured Tangfeifania sp. | reverse complement strand
ATGTAGATCTTTCGCGGGGTGGCGTCATTCTTCACGCTAAAGGTGACCTCCTCGTATCCATTGGGATTGTCGAAATACTGGCGCTGGAACCCGTTGACCGTCTCGCTGCCAATGGTATATTGACCTTTCCGGGCATCGTACGATACAGGCGTTACTCCTTTGATCCTGGTAAATGCCTTGTCGGGTAACGGCTTCGTCTCGCCAAACAGCTCGAAATTGAAGAACTGGGTCTGATCTTTCTCAAGTTTTCCTGCTGCCAACTTTGTTTCAGTTTTCC
>CAZVTL010000434.1:0-1674 GCA_964630075.1 uncultured Tangfeifania sp. | reverse complement strand
CACTATATCTTTACGATGGAAAAACTGAAATAATGGTTATTGCCAACGATATTATCCCGGATTTCCCAAGTAAATCCGTGCAAAGTAATGAGATTTTGATAGTATAGAGCTTATGGATGCTGTTCAAGCCAGTTTTGACTGTTCTGATTTGGAGAACCCAATGGGTGAAAGAAGCAAGGATGCTTTGCGAGTCAATTTTGACCAAAAAGTGAAGCTGGAATTTCATGGAACAAAAGTAACCAGCGATGCAGGTTTAATAGCATATCGAGAGCTAGACGAAGTACTTGGACTAACCACTATGGTCGAATCAGAATTTTATGACAACCGCAAAGGCAAGAATACTCAGCATGGTTGTCTCGCAATGCTTAGACAGTCAATATACAGCAGACTGGCTGGTTACGATGATACCAATGATGCCCAACGTTTGTCTGTTGACCCTGCCATGCGTCAGATTGTGGGTGGAAGAGCCATAGAACGGACTGCTGCTTCAACAAGTTTGATGGGTAGATATGAAACAGAGACATTGACTCAATCGAAGAATCTGGAGCTATTAACGAATCTGCCAGGTGTATGGGTAGATAGAGTTCACCAGAGAAAAACACCTAAAACAATTATTCTCGATATGGACAGTTCCGTCAGTCCAACTTATGGGAATCAGGAAGGTTCGGCCTATAATGGTTACTTTGAATGCACCTGCTATCATCCACTGTTCTGCTTTAATCAGTTTGGTGATTTGGAACGAGCGATGCTTCGCAATGGCAATGTCCACAGTGCCGATGACTGGCAAGCAGTGCTTAAACCAATTATAGACCGTTACCGAGCATATAACATTCTCAAATTCTTTCGCGGTGATGCAGCTTTTGCAGACCCGAATGTATATTCCTGTCTTGAAGCCGAGGGCTATTTATACACCATACGACTTAAAGATAACGCTGTATTGCACGACAAAATCAAGCATTTGCTGACTCGGCCTGTAGGTCGCCCTCCGAAACAACCCATTGTTTTATACGAAAGTTTTCAGTACCAAGCCGCCAGTTGGGATAGGTCTCGACGTGTAGTTGCCAAGATTGAATGGCACGCAGGTGAACTGTTTCCGCGTATCGGATTTATCGTGACAAATCTTCGTTGGAAATCCAGCAATGTGGTTAAGTTCTACAACAAGCGTGGAACAGCAGAGCAATGGATTAAGGAAGGCAAATACGCGTTAAACTGGACACGGCTTTCCTGCCATGATTTTACTGACAATCAGGTTCGGCTTCAGTTATTCGCTTTGGCTTACAATCTCGGTAATTTTCTTAGACGTTTGGCTTTGCCAAAGACAGTAAAGGATTGGTCGTTGAGGACACTCAAAGAGAAGCTGATAAAAATCGGTGCAAAAGTCGTAAGGCATTCGAGATATGTAATCTTTCAGATGGCAGAGGTGGCAGTGCCAAGGGCTTTATTCTGTGAAATCCTTTACCGTATCAGGCAGTTGATGTTGATGGCAATGCCAACAGGAGCTGGATAATGCCGAAAATAGTTGAAAAACTTGGTTTTTTATGAGAGGAATGGTTGAGGTACGTCCCAAAACAATAATTAGCCGCCAAAATTCGTTTTTTGCGACCATTTTGGCTAAAAAAACTTCGAGTTAAAGTTAAAAATTTTGATTTTTTAAGGCAAATTTGGTATTCTATT
>CAZVTL010000433.1:0-1699 GCA_964630075.1 uncultured Tangfeifania sp. | reverse complement strand
ATACAACCACACCCACCGCCCTTATTCTCTCACGTCAGAATATCAAAGATCTGCATGCTGCCACCAACAGGCAAGAGGAGGCAAAACAGTTGGCCAAAGGTGCCTATGTTGTCGAAGCCTGTGAAAATCCCGATGTAATATTGGTTGCCTCTGGTTCTGAAGTGGCTACCCTCGTGGAAGGAGCCCAGCTGCTCAGGGAGCGCGATGGCAAGAAAGTCAGGATCGTCTCGGCCCCATCGGAGGGTCTTTTCAGGGAACAGGATAAAGCCTACCAAAAGATGGTATTAACCCCCGGTGTTCCCAAATTTGGATTAACTGCAGGTCTCCCGGTTACATTGAAGGGCTTGGTAGGAGATGATGGTGCCGTTTGGGGGTTGAACTCCTTCGGTTTCTCAGCTCCTTACCAGGTATTGGATGAGCAATTGGGTTTCACGGCAGAGAATGTCTACAAACAAGTCAATATTCTTCTGGGATAATCCAGTATATTATTTCTAATGGGGGCGGTCAGCAATGACCGCCTCTTTTTTTACCTCATGTTTTACAGAATTCCAGGTTCTTTATTATAAATTTTTGATTTCTTTCCAAAACGCTATTCAAAAGGCTGAATAAAAGACAAAAAAGTATTTTATTTGCAATTGAATCAATTTCCAGTTGCCATGTCGCCATTTGTTTCAGGTTGGGTCAGAAAGTTTAGAAAGTTCCACAAGTGGCCAGGGATTGTAATATCATTGTTTGTACTCTTTTTTGCGCTTTCCGGAATCCTGCTGAACCATCGGAATGCGATCTCTTCCATTGACCTCTCCCGAAAATGGATGCCTCCGGGCTACCAATACAACAATTGGAATCTTGCAGCATTGCGCGCTTCCTTGCATATAGGAAAGGATTCTGTGCTGTTTTATGGAAATACAGGCATTTGGCTTCAATCAGGTTTTTCTGGCAATTTTTCAGATTTCAACCAGGGTTTTCCGGATGGAATAGACCATAGAAAAATCTATAGTGTCGTACAATATGGAGATCGATTGATCGCAGGTACACATTTTGGTCTCTATTTGAATACGCTGAATCCTGCCAAATGGGTCAAAATGATTGTACCGGAAGGGGAGGAGCGAATCAGCGATTTGACAGTCAAAGGGGATACGTTGTTCATCTTGACACGCGACCACCTCTTCGGTACGACTGATTTGTTGAACCTGGATCTGTTTGATTTACCACCACCTGCTGGATTTGAGCGAAAAGCAGGACTATTTTTGACTTTGTGGGAGTTACACAGTGGTGAGTTGTTCGGATTTGCAGGAAAGTTATTTGTCGATCTGCTTGGAATTGTGCTGGTCTTCCTCGCAATCAGTGGACTGTTACATTTCCTTTTTCCAAAAATGATCAGTTATTTAAAAAAGCAAAAGAGCGATTATGCCAAGGCTCTTTCCTTGAAGCACTTGAATTTGAAATGGCACAACATGATTGGATATCTCTTTGTGCTCTTTCTTGTTGTAAACACAACAGCAGGAATTTTTTTGAGACCCCCCTTGCTGATACCAATCGCTTCAGCCCGGGTAGGCATCTTGCCATTCACCCATCTTGACCAGGATAATCCCTGGCATGACAAACTTAGGCGAATTGTATGGGACCACAATTTGAACTACTACCTGATTTATACTTCAGATGGTTTTTATCTGGCCGATAAGAAATTTGCCCATCCCTT
>CAZVTL010000432.1:995-1703 GCA_964630075.1 uncultured Tangfeifania sp. | reverse complement strand
CCTGGCAATCCTTTCAATATTTGGTGGATTGGTCAATCTGCCTGGTTGGTTGACCCTTGAAAAATGGCTGGAACATTCTCTCGGTAGTGGTCTGGCAGAACCGTTTTCATGGGTTACCGCTTTTTTATCTGTTGGGCTTGCTTTGTTGGGGCTGTTTCTTGCCTGGAGAATGTATTGCCGACGGTCTCTCGTCAATTTACTTCAGGTTGACCCATTGTCGCTAACATTAGGCGCTGTTTTCACAGGGATGCGCAATAAATGGTGGGCGGATGAACTGTATCACGCGATTATTGTTCGTCCTTTCGAGTTTATATCTGTCCGCATTTTGGCGGACTGGTTTGACCAGAAAGTGGTCGATTCTGCGGTGAATGAAACCGGTCATTGGGTACGTGTTCTCTCGAAAAATCGCAACCGGTTGCAAAATGGGTTTGTACGCACTTATGTTTTGATTTTCCTGGTTGGCGTGGTAATCATGCTGGCATATCTCGAGCTGAAATAGTGGATAGAGGATTTTTATGAATTTCGGGCTGCATCCGCTTGTTCTTGTAACCTTTTTCCCTCTGGTTGGTATATTGATCATCCTGTTCTTAAACGCTCAGCACAAGGCTGCCATCCGCTGGGTCGCTTTACTCACATCTTTGGCGGTTTTTGCAATTGCAATTTGGATTTTGACTCAGTTTGACATTTCTATACCAACGCTGCAGATGG
>CAZVTL010000432.1:0-985 GCA_964630075.1 uncultured Tangfeifania sp. | reverse complement strand
CTTGTCAAAAGACAGGGAAATCTTCACAGCAGGCGGCAAACTCTGCCCCTGCCATGTATCAACTGTATTACCGTCTTTAACCGCTTCGATTGAAAAGAGTGTAGCACCGCTGCAGATGGGGATAAATCTTCCATGGGTAAATTTACCCAATATGCCGGTCCGTTTTGAAATGGGTATTGACGGTATCAGTCTATTCATGGTTTTGCTGACCGCTTTTCTTACACCGATTGCGATTCTCTCGACCTGGAAGGCAGTAGAAGAAGGGGTTAAAGGTTTCATGATCTTCTTCCTGCTTCTGGAAATCGGTATGGTGGGTGTGTTTCTGGCGGCGGACCTGGTTTTGTTTTTTGCTTTTTGGGAATTTACCCTTTTACCGATGATATTTCTGATCGGTTTATGGGGGGGCGAACGCAGGATATATGCAGCATTGAAATTCTTCCTATTTACGATGGTAGGGTCGGTTTTAATGCTCCTGGCTATATTATTTATCGGATGGCAGTCGGGAACTTTTTCCGTTCCTTCCTTGATTTCGGCCAGGCAGGTTTTTGCTCCCTGGCAGACCTGGTTATTTCTGGCGTTTGCCGTGGCTTTTGCAATTAAGGTTCCCATTTTTCCGCTTCACACGTGGCTGCCTGATGCGCACGTTGAAGCCCCAACTGCTGGTTCCGTCATCCTGGCTGGGGTACTGCTAAAAATGAGATCTTATTGTTTTCTGCGTTTTAACTTGCCATTGTTCCCGGAAGCAACCCTAAAATTTGCGCCCTGGTTTGGAGCTCTGGCAGTTATCGGAATATTGTATGGTGCAGCCGTGTCTTATGCCCAGAGAGATCTTAAAAAATTGGTGGCTTACTCATCTGTTAGCCACCTTGGTTTTGTGGTGCTGGGGATATTTGCGCTCAATGCCCAGGGAATCACCGGGGCCGTTTTACAAATGGTCAACCATGGATTGAGTACGGGGGCTTTATTCCTGATTGTTGGGTTTCTG
>CAZVTL010000431.1:0-1716 GCA_964630075.1 uncultured Tangfeifania sp. | reverse complement strand
GAAGGGGACAAGATCTCCACCTCCCGCAACTGGGCGGTCTGGCTGCACGAGTACCTGGAGGAGTTTCCTGGTAAGGAGGATGTGCTAAAATATACGCTTACCGCGAATGCCCCTGAGACCAAAGACAACGACTTTACCTGGAAAGATTTCCAGTCGCGCAACAACAGTGAACTGGTGGCCATCCTGGGCAATTTTGTCAACAGGGTGCTGGTGCTGACCAACAAATATTACGAAGGGGTGGTTCCCGTAGCCGGGAAACTTGAACTCCGGGATGAGGAGGCGCTGGCCACCCTGGTTCAGTTAAAGAACGACATCGAAAAAGCCCTCGACACTTTCCATTTCAGGGAAGCACTAAGATTGACGATGGAGATGGCTCGTTTGGGCAACAAATACCTCGCTGACATGGAGCCCTGGATCCTGGTGAAAACCGATCCGGAAAGGGTAAAAACCATCCTGCACATCTGTTTGCAGATCACTGCCAACTTAACCATCGCTTTCGAACCGTTCCTGCCTTACACCATGAACAAACTCCGTTCTTTTGTGAACATGGAGAAATTGTCGTGGAGCGAATTGGGTCGTACGAATCTGCTCAAAGCCGGCGACAAGGTAAACACCCCCGAACTGCTTTTCGAAAAGATTGAGGACGATGCCATCCAGCGTCAGGTCGACAAACTCCTGGCTACCAAAAAATCGAATGAACTGGAGCAGGCTACCCTGGCAAAGGCAAAATCCCATATCGAATACGATGACTTTGCAAAGATGGACATCCGTACCGGCACCATCGTGGCAGCAGAAAAGGTGGCCAAAACCAAGAAGCTGATGAAGCTGACCATCAACACTGGCATCGACCAGCGAACCGTTGTATCGGGCATTGCCGAACATTACGAACCGGAGCAAGTGATCGGTCAAAGGGTCTCCATTCTGGTGAACCTTGCTCCCAAAAATCTCAAGGGAATTGAATCGCAGGGGATGATCCTGATGGCCGAAAGCAAGGAGGGCCGGTTGGTCTTTGTGGTTCCAGGGGAAGAGATTAACGACGGAGCGGAGATCAAGTAGGAAAGACTGGGGGACGAAGGGACTGGGAGACGGGGGGAGTGGAACTCCGGAGGTTGGAGAACTGAGGGAGCTGAGAAAATGGGAAGATGAGATCGTTCCCTGAACCTGTCGCTGGGCCGAAGGTTTTTCATTCTGTAAAAGACAATCTGGTCCCTGATCGTAGTCGAACGTTGAAGATCTGAAGAATTGTAACGAGGAAGTTGAAAGTGAAAACCCACCAGACAATCCTATTCTCAGCGCAAAATCGTTTTTGACCACACTGATTTTGCTGAGGAAATCCAGCCGCATAGCGGCGAAAGATATGGTAGCCCCGGGTGGAGCGAAGCGGAACCCGGGGTTCAGGAATGACAGGAGTTCACCGTCCGCGGTAGCGAATTGAAAAACGGGAGAATAATTGGATCGGACGGATGGATTGAATGCAGAAAGAAGAAGGGTGAGACCGGTCCTTGAACTACTGTGAGTATAACATAATTATGCTCCGTTTAGTCCAATTTTTCCCCCAATACGGTTATCTGTAACATATTTAGCCCAATCGATACCATTTTTTTTATTTGTTTCATCCGATGCTGTACTTTGGCTGTTAAATAATTACCAGCAAAAAAAATACGTAAGATGAAATGCCCATGAGAATATGTTCACACCATCCGAAAATGATTATGT
>CAZVTL010000430.1:0-1734 GCA_964630075.1 uncultured Tangfeifania sp. | reverse complement strand
TGAAATAAAAATAATAAAAGCTAAAATATAGTTTCGCATGTATCAATTACTGTTGTTTGCAGGTTTTGACACTGCCATTTGAAAAGAGTTTAAAGGGAAGTTGTTAATTAAAAGTTAAAAGAAGTGCCTAGAGTGCCTAAAGTGAACTAAAGTGACTAAAGTACTTAAGCTGGTAGGATGATTTACCTGGAGTCCTTAACTTTAGTCACTTTAGTCACTTTAGGCACTTTAGTTCACTTTAGGCACTTTCTTCCGAAGGACGGTAGCAATGGGCAAATGGTCACTTACTCCACCATGGTAAACCGGCCCCAAATTGGTTCTGAAGGGTTTTTTACCCAGGTAACGGGCGTCGTTTTCGAGCAGGAATCCGGCTTGACAGATCGAAGTCTTTTCTATATCAATGGTTAAGCCGTTGGATTGCAGTAGATTATTGGTGCAGATAAACTGGTCAAATATTTCCCATTTACCCTGGGATCGGATGGTTCCTATTCCACTCTTTTGCCAGAATTGCGCCAAATTAATTAACTGCATGGGATTGTTGCTGCTTCGTGTGGTGCTGGCTTTCAGAATTTTGACAAAACAATCTTCGTCGGGTGTTGCATTGAAATCCCCCATCAGCAAGATTTTACTATCGGGATTTCCTGTCTGAACAGAGTCAATGAGCTGTCTGACAATGGCGGCGGTGAGATTTCTCTTCCCCTTGGTTTCAGCATATCCACCACTTCTGGAGGGCCAGTGATTGACAAAAAAGTGGATCTTCTCCCTGTTAATTTCGGCCTGAAAATGGAGAATATCCCGGGAGATAAAAGTGTTGTCGCTTGTCCCATGAACGGGGTAAAAGTCAAAATCGAGCGGAAACATGCGCGCTTTTCGGTAAAGCAAAGCAACATCAATTCCCCTGGGATCTGGCGACTCTTTGTGGATAATCCCATATCCGGCCCCAGCAAAGGGGGTCTTTTTCAGGAGATATTCCAGGACCCAAAGATTTTCGATTTCTGCCAGCCCTACAATATCCGGATAAATACCATTGGATGCAGCCAGGATGGCCCGGTATACCATCATTGCCTTTTTGTTCAATTTGGATATGGTCCAATGATTCTTCCCGGATGGGGTAAACTCTTCGTCATTCTTTTCCGGATCATTGCTGGGGTCGAACAGGTTCTCAACATTGTAGCAAACAACCACAAACTCTTCCGGCTGTTTGCTCTGCCCGAAAGAATATGGACTGGACAGATAAAACAGAACTCCAAGATACAGCAGCGCTCTGGTGCGGGAGTTCATGATCTGCTACCTCTTTTTCTCAATTCGTTCGAAAGCACCCAGGTCAGGACCGGCATCGTTGTTTCTCATCACTCCCTTTAAATCCAGTGGATAGAGTTTGACAATCGACTCTTTGCCTGCATCTTTCGCGGCAGACAAGGTGTCAAGCTCAAAATTTCCCTTGAGCGGATTAATAAACCTTGGGTTAATGTTGCGCTTCAATGAAACAAATCGTTCGGCATTTGGCAACTTGAAGGTGTCAGAAACCTGCAACAGGCAATGGTCAAAAAGGTAGTTGTTGGGCCCTTGCTTGTCCATCGAGATTTTTAGTTCATCGAGGTTTTGACCGCTGATGATGCAGTTCACAAATGTTGCCTGTTTGAGATCCCCGACATATTTGGCTCCATCGGTACTGTTAACCAGGTAATTGGACAAGGTGAGGGTCTCAATGTTACGGTAGGAGGTAGCGGTGTT
>CAZVTL010000429.1:0-1805 GCA_964630075.1 uncultured Tangfeifania sp. | reverse complement strand
CGGCGGCGGCATCGATGAACTTGCGCAACTCGTAGTAAGTGATATAGGTCTCCTCCCGCTTTTTACGCAGGGTAACCGGATTGGCAGCTCCGTACTCCTGCGTACGCTGAAGGTACTTCTGTTCGAAGAGTTGGTTGGCGGTTTTCAGCTCGGCTGCCCAATTTGAAAGGCCTAGCGTTGCAATGGCTGTGGCAAGCCGAGGCTGACCCTCCCAATCATTCAGGATGCCATTGAGAACAGAGGTTTCGGCTTGTGTATTTAACCGGGCAACTCCAACCCCATAGAGATTTAGATTTTCTGTCAATAAATTGGCTGCCTGTAAAGTGGCAGCATCGTAATGGTAGCAGTAACCGTTGATTAGGGCAACCAATCCGTTCATTGCCCTATCGCGGCGTTCATCCAACAGGACCAACTCCTGGGTGGCAGGGCTGACCTTTTCAAGCTTGAAAAGACCCGCCATTTCGTCCAACTTTGATTTAAAAGCAGAATTCTGGGCCGCTACATTCAGAACAACAGGATTGTTCGCAACGACCAAACCAGAAAACAAGGTGCCAAATTCCAGAAACTCCGCATTGCGAAGATTCGGCAGATTCAAAGCAGTTAACATACGAATTAATTTTAAATAGTGAATAATAAGGGAACTATATAAAACTCAAAGTCGTATTCTTTACTCTTTAGCCTTCAGCATTTTCCAATACCTGTTTGCACCTGAATTTGAAAAACCGTTATTTCACTCGTAAATATATTAATTAAATTATTGTATATCAGTAAGTACTCATGGAACCCTCAGGGCAATTTACATGTTCTTTTGTGAGCGATAGTGCATGTGGGTTTCATACGTAAATATTATTTGTAAATAATTGAATATCTGTTCGTACGTATGGAACTCGCAAATTGATTTACATCGCCTTTTGTTGACTTAGTCCATGCTCGTTTCATGCATCCTTCCAATAGAGGTTTTTGGGGCCTTCAACCCTTATTCAACCTTTTTACAGAAGTGTTTGGAGCTTGCATAGGCTATTCAACCATTTTATAGCTGTGTTTGGCGTTTGAATAGGCTATGCGGCCATTTTACAGCAGTCTTTGGAGCTTGCATGGGCTATGCAGCCATTTTTAAGCACTATCTGGAACAATGACATGAACTTTCACCTAAATCAATCAATAAGTTGGAGTATTTATCAACAATAGTGAATTAGCTTGAGTAAAATATGGTCAGTTCGAATTTTAACATTTTTGTCACAATGATGATGGTTCTTTTGTAACAATTGTGACCGACTTTTGTTTCGAATCCGGTTAGACAATTATACGACAATACAGCCAAACACGCTATCTCAAAAAATCCCTGAACCAGTACCCTGAATCCTTTACCGTACGTTTCTGTGTTTCAAAATCGTTGTAAACCAGACCAAATCTGGGTCGGTTCCCCTCTGCCCACTCAAAGTTGTCGATCAATGTCCATGCAAAATAACCCTTTACGTTAACCCCTTCCCTTTTTGCGCGCAGAATTCGTTCAAGATAGCCTTTGAAAAAATCAATTCTTTGTTGGTCATGCACACTTCCATCGGTCAATACATCCGGAAAGGCAGCTCCATTTTCGGTAACGATAATCTCCTTGATGGGATATTTTGAGAACTGTTTCAGAATCTTGTAGATACCTTCCGGCGCCACCTCCCACCCCATCTCGGTAATTTCAACCCCATCCCCGGGCTTCATTCGATTGGCCCAGATGAACGGTATCAGAGAGGGTTTGCTGACCAACCTGAAATAATTCTGCAGCCCGATAAAATCAAATTCAAACTTCAGCT
>CAZVTL010000428.1:0-1827 GCA_964630075.1 uncultured Tangfeifania sp. | reverse complement strand
TTTTAACCCCGTCTGCAGTGTCATAGGTGCGTGAACGGATGCGCCCTTCGATGTGGACCTGACTTCCCTTGCGGATGAACTTTTCAGCGAGGTTTGCCAGATTTCTCCAGCACACGATGTTGTGCCATTCTGTTTGCGTTACTTTTTCACCTGCCTTGTTGTTGTAAACCTCTGATGTAGCCAGGGAGAAGGAGGCAACAGAAACGTTGCTGTCTAAATGCCGGATCTCCGGATCTTTGCCGACATTCCCAATTAAGATGACTTTGTTAACTGACATAGCGATATTTTTATTTTGTATATTGTAAGTTACTGAAAAAAAAGGAGAATTCAAAATCGATCAAAGATAAAAATTTTTGGGATTGAATCAGCCGGGAATTGACTTCCTCTGACCTCACCTGGTCCATTTTATTTGGTTGTTGTAGACTTTTTGTAGACCACCCGGTTTGAATGGCGGAATCCATGGCATAAGAAGGTATTTGGCTATTGCCCAAGTTCCTGCAAGAATTGTTCGATGGGTTTGGGTACAGCATAACGCTCCGACTCATTCAATTCAACGGAATGCCAGTGTTCCGGAACATGACTTTTCTCAAGGGCAATGGAGATGAACCGTATATGCAACCTTTGGTGTGTAAGCAAATGAATTTTTATGGGATGGACCGATTGTATGGTATGGGTCAATTTGCCCATCATGGCGAACCATTTGCTGCTGAAAAGGAGTTCTTCGAAAGAGGTAGGTTGATCTGTTTCAATCAAAGGGAATTGGTACATATTCCTCCAGATATCCTTCTCTCCACGCTTCTCCAGCATCAGTCTGTTTTCATGATGCAGGTAGAGGTAATTAAAGTAGCGCGCTTTCTGAATGGTCTTTTTGGATTTTACCGGTAGGCTCGACACCGTCTGATGGACAAAGGCATGGCATCGAATGGCAAGTGGACAACTTGCACACAAAGGCTGGGAAGGGAGGCATTGAATTGCCCCGAATTCCATGACGGCCTGGTTAAATTCGCCGGGAGAGCGGGTATCGAGCAGCTCCCGGGCCAGATTGGCGAACTCTTTTTTGCCAGCAGCGGAGTCGGTGGGGGTGGCTATGCCAAAAAGTCTCGAAAGCACCCGGTAGACATTTCCGTCGACAGCGGCATAAGGGAGGTTGTAGGCAATGGAGGCAATGGCGGCTGCGGTATAATCACCGATGCCCTTTAGTCTTCGGATACTGTGGTAATCGGTTGGAAATGCTCCCAGGTGATCGGTCAGGATGGTTTGTGCTGCATGGTGCATGCTTCTGGCGCGGGAATAGTAACCCAATCCTTGCCAAACCTTTAATACCTCCTCTTCCGGTGCAAGGGCCAAAGTTTTTATATCGGGGAAAGCCCGCAGGAAGTTGTAATAGTATTCGATCCCCTGAAGAACCCGAGTTTGCTGCAAAATCACCTCAGAGACCCAAATGCTGTAGGGATCTCTGCGCTCACGCCACGGTAGTTCGCGTTTTGCGTGGTTGTACCAAACTGTCAATGCTTTACGGTAATCCTCCATAACTTCCCGATTTTGTTAAAAAAACAACGAAAGAACAAAAATTATTGGCTAATATGATAATAGTTAAATCAAAAGCTATATATTTGTGCACCAAAATTGAACAGATAGTTTAATCAAAAATAAAGTTAAATCATTTAAATTTTTAGCAATGACTAAAGCAGATATCGTAAACGAGATTTCTAAGAGCACAGGTATTGAGAAACTGACTGTTCAAAAGGCAGTTGAAGCATTCATGGACACCGTATCAGGTTCACTGGCTGAAGGTAACAATGTTTATCTCCGTGGTTTCGGTAGTTT
>CAZVTL010000427.1:0-1839 GCA_964630075.1 uncultured Tangfeifania sp. | reverse complement strand
GTCCGGTAGGCCCGATCATTGGCCGACATGAAGGTCCCTGTATCGGTGGCCGGGTCGTATTCATAACCCGAACAGGGGGTAGGGGAGCCAACTTCTGCCTTGGCTTTCCAGTCGAAAGAGTACATCCCTTTCGGATGTCCCTTAAAGGTAAAATCGACCAGGTGAATCTTTCTTACAGGTTGGTATTCCACCCAGCCGGTCCCAATTTGGGCATAGGAGGTGGTTGCCATAAGCAATAGCCATACGATGGTAAAAGTGCGGGGTAGATTTTTCATATATGATTGTTTGATAGCGCTATTTTTGAGTCCTGATGACAGGTTTTTCTGCCACCACGGGATATAGTCACCAGCGAATTACAGAGATTTCACAAGCTATTTAAGTTATTAACACCAATTCAATGCCATTTCCGGTTCCCAGATTCCGGGAGTATTTTTTCTCGGAGGGATTGTTCCAATGCTCGTGAACCCCCAGGCTTGGCAACCTTTTCCCGTCGCCGTTGGGTGCATATACCGAGCCGGATGGCGGGTTGTCGGCCAAGGCAGCTTCATGCAGTACCCCGTCACAATTGCGCATGTCCACTTTGAAGCCAGTATTGACCCCTTTGGGGATATCGGTTCGACCATCAAATTCTGCAGTCAGGAAGTCGGTAGCCACCGAATCGTTGGCTACAGCATCCATTGAAACCAGCAGACTGCAAGGCCAGTTTCCATTGAATGGCGCCATGTTCCACTTGATCGGTATGGAATCTGAATGGTAGCAGCCATACAGCATGTCACACACGTTGAGTAGTGACTTCTGGCCAAGATCCTTGTGTCCCATCACCTCCACAATGGGGTTGTACTGGTTGTAACCGGTGTTGAAACCCTTGATCATGGCATGTTCGCGGCCATCAATGGTGCCGTAATGGTTTTTCCCGCTCAGGGTTACCCCTGCCACAGGATGCCCTTTGGCAATGTAGAGGTTGATCAGGTAATCCGATTCAACGGCAGCTGCCGCAATGGCTTTCCCGCATTTGTTCGGTACAGCATAACTGATACTGTTGGGGATCCATCCGGCCTTCTGACGACCTGGTAACCCACCGTAGCCGTCTACCATCACAACTTCCGGATAGACCTTGTGAATGCAATCGTAGAAGTGAGGGGTGAAATAGCGGGAGGAATCGAAGAGGATAATATCAGCTTGTGCAATGCCTGTATTTTTTAACAGGCTTGCAATCACAGCCTTTACCAGATGGGGGGATGAGTTGATCCAGGCTGTATCCTGGTAATCCCGGCGGTCGTTGTTCATGTTTACCTTCAAGGCAATTTTCTCCCCTTTCTTGTATGCCACCGTCCCTTTGCCACGGTTTTGGTTGAAGTGGCCGAAAATGGTTTGCCAGGCCTTTTTGTCGCTCTTTTGGTTGGCGATGGATTTTAGGGAGCCCGAAAACATCCCGGAGATCCGCTTCTGGTTGTTGTGTGCATCCTCCCACCAGTATCCGGTTAACCAATCCCAGGTGCAGGCCAAAGGATCATGGCTCCATGCTACTCTTCCAGCCACCACACCCCGGGCTACTCCCATCGGGTTGTTTGCACCATCTGCGGGCACAAATGCTTTTTCTTCCAGTTCCCTGGGCAATAAAAATGTCGCTGCCATTCCGTTTGTTGTGGACAATAAGCCTAGGGATGCCGTTCCCATCAAGGCTTTGGCTATAAAGGAACGTCTGTCTGTTTTGTGCGGAATTCCATTCATAGAGGCATGAAATTTTGAAGTTTATATGTTCTTTGATTGGACCTATTCTTAAATAACGTGAGTTCGATCTAAGCGAATTTATAAATTTGTTCGTTATCAATTATTTCC
>CAZVTL010000426.1:0-1846 GCA_964630075.1 uncultured Tangfeifania sp. | reverse complement strand
GTCAGGCTAAAAATGCCAATTAAAAGGTATTGTCTTTTGGTATAGGTATCCACAATAGAACTCTTTTTCTTTGAATTCCCTTGAAAAGGAAATTATTTTTTTGTTGGACAGAAAGTTCGATAAACAACTTCTGGTTACATTGATCAAAGTTGAATATCTCAAATCCGGAAGCTAAGTTAAAGATATTCTTCTCAATATTGTGCCATTGGCACAGATAACTGTTGATTCAAAAATACAACCGGCACCTATTTTCTGAAAAATAGAAATTGACTGATGACAATCAAGGCTATGGACAAGATTCCGCTCAATACAGCCCTTGCCAGCGTAAAAAGGAAGCCCTGAAAAGTAAAGGCTTCGAGCATGAACAAGAGCAGGTGATGTATCGTCACAAAAATTGCCGTGTAGCCGATAAACCAGTTGACACTCATGGTGGAAATCCTTGGCGCCGAAACCGATTCCCGTGTCTCCCGTGTCGAAATTTTGTTGAGAATTCCAGGTCTGATGAAACCAATCAAGACGCAAACAGAAGTATGCACCCCGAGTGTGTTGGTGAAAGCATCTATCGACAGACCAAGAATAAATCCCAAAGAGATGAGCAGGGCTCGTGGCGTATCATAAGGAAGTAGCAGCAGAAAAATAAGGTAAAAGAAGGGGGAGATCATCCTGAAAATCAGGATACGATTAAGTACCAGTACCTGAAGCAAGACTGCCACTACAAAAATCAGCGAATATTTGAGCAGGTTATTTACCATCGTTGTTCAATGATTCAAGTTTATTGATCTCTTTTAACTGCCTGTTTTCTACCAGCGCCACCTGAACAATACTTCTGAAGTCCACCGCAAGCTGAACATCAATCTTGTAGAAATTGCTACCGGAACCGATAGAATAGTCAGTTACAATTCCAATTTCGAGACCTTCCGGGAAACTGGATGAAAATCCGGTGGTAACCACCGTATCTCCGTTTTCAACAGGTACATGGTAAGGTATTTCGTTCAATTGCACTTTCCGGTAATTTTGACCGTTCCATGACAACGAACCAAAGAAATCATTCCGTTTAATTTTGGCACTTAGTTTCCATCGCTCGTTCAAAATGGAGATGACCGAACAGTAGTTGTCGCCAACATCCGTTACCAGACCAACCACTCTCCCTGCTGAAACGACACCCATGTTGGTCTTGACACCCTGGTAACGTCCCTTGTTCAGGGTGAGAAAATTGTGTCGCTGGTTCACTGAGTTGTTGATAACCCTCGCAGTCGTAAAGAAATAGACGATCTTGTTGAGAGAATCCCTGGTCATGGTGATCAATGGATTCCTCTCCGCCTGGATACTTTGCAGTGAATTGTTGCTGCTTCTGAGTTGGAAATGTTGCAATGCGGTTCGCAACTGTGCGTTCTCTTCAGCCAATTCAGTATTAGCCTTCTTAAGGTCAAAAACCTGAAAGATACCCGCAAAATTCTCAAAGAAATAACCACTGATTCCATTGCTGGAGGTCAGAAATTTCGCCTGCTGGTAGTTGTTGTAGGAGACAACCAGGGAAAGCGAGAAAACTTCTAGAAAAACAAACAGAAAGATGTAATGATACCTTAGGATTAACCTAAAAAGATTCCTCATGTTTTATTTGTCTGTTATCGAAGCAGGAATGAGAATTTATCCACGTTCTTCAAAGCTACGCCGGTACCCCGGGCCACTGCCCGCAGCGGATCTTCCGCAATACGGAACGGAATATTGAATTTTTCATACAATCTTTTGTCCAATCCACGCAGCAGGGCTCCGCCGCCTGCCAGCCAGATTCCGCGCTTGTAAATATCGGCATAAAGCTCAGGGGGAGTATGCTCCAACGCATTGG
>CAZVTL010000425.1:0-1891 GCA_964630075.1 uncultured Tangfeifania sp. | reverse complement strand
GTGGATGTACACTAAGCCATAGTGGATGTCAAGTAAACCATGAAATATTATTCTTATTTATTCTAAATTATAATAGTAATCTGGAGATAATTTGATATAATTGCCGCCTCGTTATCAAAATCAGAACAATGCCGCTTTACAACGCTGTCGACCGGAGAATATTGATTGACAACCTGATGTCGGAGACAATAGTCAGGAAAACAATCTCCTTCTACCGCTATTTCATCCTCGAAAATCCACAGGAATTCAGGGACCAGCTCTACCGCGAATGGTCGGACATGAACTGCTTCGGCCGGATCTATGTGGCCCGGGAGGGAATCAATGCACAAATGAGCATCCCGGAAGAGCAGATGGAAGCGTTCCTGGCATCCCTGGCCCAGCACCCCATTTTTGACCAGATCCCTGTCAAGTACGCCATCGAAGACAACGGCAAATCCTTCTACAAGCTCTCCATCAAGGTAAAAGCCAAACTGGTGGCAGATGGCTTGGACGACGGGGCTTTTGATGTTACCAATGTTGGAAAACACCTGAGTGCCCTGGAGTTCCACGAACTGGCAGGATCAGGGGAGCACATCGTGGTGGACATGCGAAACCATTACGAATCGGAAATTGGCCGCTTCAAGGGGGCCATCTGTCCGGAAGCCGACACCTTCCGGGAAGAATTGGTCATGGTGACCGACCTGTTGAAAGATCAGAAGGAGGCCAAACTGCTGCTCTATTGCACCGGCGGGATCCGCTGCGAAAAAGCCAGCGCCTACCTCAAACACCAGGGTTTCAAAGATGTGAACCAACTCCACGGCGGGATTCTCGAATATGCCAGAAACATCAAGAAGCTCAACCTGACATCCCACTTCACCGGAAAGAACTTCGTTTTCGACGAAAGGATGGGGGAATCGGTGGATGGGCAGGTCATTGCCAATTGCCACCAGTGCGGCAAACCCTGCGACCTGCACGCCAATTGCGCCAACGAACTTTGCCATCTGCTCTTCATCCAGTGCGGGGAGTGTGCCGGAAAATATGAAGGATGTTGTTCATCCGGTTGTCTTGACCAGAAGAATGCACCAACTTTGGAAAAACAACTGATCAGGCAACAGGCCAACTACAAATTCGGAAACAGAAGCCTCTACCGCAAGAGTTTCCGACTGGTGGAAAATGCGCACAGGAATCAGGGATGGCTGGACAATAACATCACAACAGCAGAAAATCTCAGTATTTAACAATCCTGTAAATGGCAATCTGCTTGTCAAAGGTAAACCGCATGAAATAGACGCCGGGAGTCAGATCATACCTGGCGGAAACCAGCTCCCCATTGTGCAAACCGACCTCCTGTAACTGGTTGCTTACCAGCCGTCCGTAGGTCTTTCCTGCCATGTCGTAGAGGTCGATGGTTACGTTCAGGGGCTCTGACAGCACATAACTGTAGACCAGTTGATCGGTAAACGGGTTGGGCGAAATCACCACCTTCACCTCGGATTTGGCTATAGGAGCATTGGCCGCCTTTGCGGTGGACCCCAAAACGGCGCTCTTCTCGTAAAACTGCAGGGAATTGTAATTCGCACTCCTGGTGATGACGGGAATTCCGCCGTTGGTGCGGACCTCCACGACACTCAGATTCAACAACGGATACCTGTAACCCGAGGCGTACCAGCTGTACTTCACAATATGAACATCAGAGGTCCCGCACATATTGATTTGCTGTCCCACCTTGACCGATTTGACCCGCAAGGCCCCGTTGATCACCCTATCGGGAAGGATCAGGGTACCCGAAGCATCGGCAGAAACAGTAATGTCCCCGGTAAAATCGATCTTGCCCGCCCCATTGGTGATGGCTTCACCGATAAAATGATCGGTATAGCTATTCCCGAAGGAGAATGGCTATTTCATTTTAACC
>CAZVTL010000424.1:0-1937 GCA_964630075.1 uncultured Tangfeifania sp. | reverse complement strand
AATTTCATTGCCGCTGATGCAGTCAAATTGACCGTCCTTAAAGTGGAGTCCGTTGAATTGGAGGATGAATGGTTTGATGGCCTCGTTGTGAAGAAGGGAGATTCGGTTATCATGAAGGCCAATATCCTGCCATCTACCTATACCCCGCCAACCGGTGAACCAAAATGGTATTATCAGAGACTGAAGTCAAATGGGTCATGGGAACCCTGGACAATATTTGGAACAGCAGCCAGCGGAAAGAGTTATACCCACATTACAACCCTGAACGGAATTTTCAGAGTGAAGGCGGTTCTAAGTGAGGGCGGAGTTGTTATAGGTGAAAAAGTATATTTACGTACAAGTGATGAAGCGTATTGTTATGGTAAGGTGGGACATACAAATGCCTTTGGTGTTGCCGATACACAGATGCAGATCGACATTAGGAATGCTGCAAAAGATTTTCTCGGTAGCGTTGCCTACAGGCCAGCTGTAGCTGTTCCCCCCCAATATGGTTTTGACGAAGTTCCTGCAGGGGCAAATAAGTGTAATATTTTTGTGGCGCATCGGGCGGTGCAGTCGGGTGCGGTGGTGCCTCTGACTGGGGGAAATTTAGGAGAATATGCGCCGTCTGCTGATCAATGGGCTGGTGTTGATGATACGCACCCACTTTTGCCGTTAGGTTTACAGACCGATATTGGGAGTTGGACACTCCTTGCAACCCCAACGTATCCTGAGCCCGGTTTCATTGTGGCTCATCCCGATCCAGCACCAGATCGTTCTGGCCATGTGGGCATCGTCGATCATGACGGGCAAGGTATTGCCGCCGGCACTTCTGGAACGGTTAATAAAAAATATCCGCCTTTTCTAGATGGAACTTCCGGATTTAGGAAATATGAGCCATGAAACATGTAATCTTGTTTATATACTTTATTGCCGTGAGCGTTGTTGTAGGTGCAGTTAAAGTGCTCGCTTCTCCAGAGGAAATTGTTCGCATTAAGGCACTGATCGAAAAGGTTGAGATGCATGCACGATCCATTGGGGCGCAAGACGCTGATGGAGTTATTGAAATATGCTCCCTGTTAAGCCAAAAAGAGGAGTTTGTCGCTTTACAAAAAGAGATGGCTGAATCGTGGCCGTATATTCTTAATCACCTGAGTGATGTAGCGCCAACGGATATCGGGAAAGCTTCGGTGCTAATCTCTGTTGATGCGATGTCCGAGTCGTCGTTCATTGATTATTTGAACGTAAGTGCTGATCTTGTGGAGAAGGGTTCTCTTGATCGGAAATATTTAATGTGGGCTCAGTTCCCGCAAGAAAGTCGACTCAGTAATACGCTTATAAGGCGGTATGATGATAGTAGAGTTAGGGCTATAATTCTGAGGTCAAAAGCGATTTTTAAAGATATTCCAGGGCAGTCGGCTTCGTATGACGAAATGCTGAATGGAGAAAGTCTAAAGAAGTTGGATCGATATCAAGCCGGATTGAAAAGTGTGGCGGAAAGAAAACTCTCTGAAACGAATAGTGGAGTCGAGTTAGTATCATCAGGGGAGAATGCAAGTAAACTGGATGACCCAATTTTGCAACCTGCTCGCCCGAATGATGGCGGCATTATCAGTAACTCTCAGGCTGTTGTGGCGCCTATAAAACCCATTCAAGAGACCAAAGCGACAAGAGGCTTTCTATTGCCTGTGCTTGCAGTGTTTTTGGCCGCTTTTGCTGGTGTCGCCGTATGGTTTTTTCGGAAGCAATAACCCACTTGGCATACCTGAGCAAGGAGCATATTTGGTGCGTATTAAGACAACAAACAAAGATTTGGTTCTCTTGGCCGTTTCCTGACTTTCTATTGACCGGTTACCGCTCCGCCTCCGTCATGCTGGCCGCTGGAAAAGGCCAGCCAGCACGCCGTCGGCTCCGCTACTCGTAGCGCCGCCGGGACTGCCTACGATCTTTTCAGACAC
>CAZVTL010000423.1:0-2017 GCA_964630075.1 uncultured Tangfeifania sp. | reverse complement strand
AAGGTGCGCACATCTGTCTGGTAGGGAAAGTAGATTCCATCGTAATCGAAATCGGTGATATAATCCTCGTAGCAGGATCCCATGGCTACTGCCAGAAGTAAAACAATCAATATTTTTTTCATATCAGTCTGTTTTTTTTAATTTTTACCATCAGGCTTATTTCCAACCATCCCAACCTTCGTTCTGCTCCAGGTTGCTCATCCTTAAGATCTCCACATAAGGAATTGGCAGGTAAGCCGATTTGTAGGCACGTCCTTCTGCCTCTTTGGTCAGATCGTAGGCAAAGGTACCATCCGCATTTTTGGTGATCTCAGCTTTGTGGACAGGTTTGTTCATCTCTGCCAGCGTAGTAGACCAGCGCTGAATATCATTGAAACGTCTTCCTTCGAAACAGGTCTCAATCCTCCGTTCATCCCTGACAAAAGTATTAAATTTTGCAGCATCACCGGCAACTTCGTTCAGGTAGAGGTCGTTGGTGGTGGTGTAGAGGTTTGCCAAGTCGTAGGTTTTTCTGGTGCGGATGTACTGCATGGCTGCCTTGGCTGAGATGCCATATTTTGCAGCGTCATTCGGTCCAACCACCTTGTTGGCAGCTTCGGCGAAGTTTAACACCATGTGTGTCCAGCGGATGTACATCTTGGTATGGAAGGTTCTGGTGATGGTGGCATCCGACCAGTTCAATCCCATGAAGACATTTTTCTTGATGTGGTAACCGGTAAGGCTGTTGGTGGTTTTCACACCCGGAGCATCTTTACCGCCGTTGACAAATGATTCAAAGGTATACATCACAACCCCGGTGTTGTTCTTTTTGGCAATGTACCCATTGTGGTAGATGTTGCTGTAAAAACGTTGGTCGCGGTTGGCATAAGGATTCTTGGGATCGTACAGGCTGCGTGAATCGGTGATGGGATAACCATTGGCCATCGGGAAGGCATCAATCAGTTCCTGGGTTGGGCCAATGACTCCGTTGCCCTGGAATCCTCCCGGATAAAACATCCGCTCCATCGCATCGTTGTTGTCGTTTTTACGGGCGGAGAAGACGATTTCAGGAGAGTTTGGATTGAACCAGTTGACGGCATCTGCCGGTTTGAAACCATTGGTTACATTGTCTACCGTTAGTTTGAAATCCATCACCTTTTTGGCATTTGAAGCAGCGCTGTCCCAGCGGGATACGTCGTTGGTTGGATTGAACCTGGGGCTTGCCCAGCTAAGGTAGACATTCGATTTGACGGCCTTCATGGTAATGCCATCGAATTTTCCCCAGTAACGACCGCCGGCATAGACACGGTCAGCAGCATTGGGCACCAGGAAATCGCGGTGTGCAATCGGCAGGTACTTGATGGCAGAGTCGCAGTCGGCAAGAATCTGTTTCACACACTCGTCATAGGTATTCCGGCTTAAATTGATCTCCTTTGAAATATCAATTGGCTCGAGTACCAATGGAATTCCCAGCATCTTACCACTTTTAAGCCCTTTTCCGGCAAATTTCTGCAGGAGGTCCCAGTGGTTCCAGGCACGGATTGCGAAGGCCTCTCCCTGCAAACGGTTGCGAACCAGCATGTCCCAGGCAGGATTGACAATGAACTTGGTGTTGTAGCCGCGGCGGTCTTTCAGGAACATGTTTACCAGACGGATGGAGTTGTAATCCCTGGTCCAGTAGGTGGAGAATGGATCGGCTCCGGTTGTGAGTGACCCTACTGCCAAACGGCGGGTAGCCTGGGTTGGATTGGTAGAGACAGCATCGTCCGTGGCCCAGTCAAGCTGTACCCCTTCGTTGTCGTTGTAGTTTCTGGCCATGTTGTCGTAACATTGGCCAACAAGACCCTGTACCATATCCTGGTATTTGAAGATATCATCTACGGTCTTGTCCCCGTTGGGGTAGGCATCGAGGTAATTGGTGCAATTGGTGAACAGAGCCAGAATACCTCCTAATAGTACTATTATTTTTGTCTTCATGGTCTTTTTCGATTAAAAGGTTAATTTAACTCCGGCTGAGAAGGTCATAAACAGCGGATAG
>CAZVTL010000422.1:0-2035 GCA_964630075.1 uncultured Tangfeifania sp. | reverse complement strand
AACAGGATAGCTGAAGCCATGGTTTGAGAATACAACGAGTAACAACTTTCCCAAAAATTTAGAGACTGTTTAAATTTAGTTTTTAATCCCGTCAGGGATTTTATGTGGGTAGAAAATTGACAGATGGTGATTATCTCGTCCCATCCGGGACGAAATGGTCTATCATACATTTGCTTTCTACCCACATATTATACCTCCGGTATATTGATTTTCAAAATTTAAACAGTCTCTTAGTTACGAGTGAATTTCGCTCATAAATAAAACTTTGGAAAAGTTCATTAACTTTATACCAATGTCTCACCTCCTCCCCAATATTAGAGCCCTGTTCCATCCTGATCAGTTTCAGGGTGCAGCCAAGACCAGGAGATACTTCGAAGGGTGGTATTTCAAACTGCTCAACAAGGATCAATCTGCTGCCTTGGCCATTATTCCCGGTGTTGCCATGGATGAAACGGGTCAAAAACAGGCTTTTATCCAGGTGCTGGATGGGAAGAAGCAAACAGCGCGCTACCATAAATTTGAGTTTGAAAGCTTTGTCTCCTCCACGACCAAATTTCATATTTCAATTGGTAATAATTCGTTTTCAGCAAATCATATCGAATTGGATCTCCCTGGATTATCGGGTCGGCTCGACTTTGCCCAAACGGTGCCCTGGCCTAGTCCCTGGTATTCACCCGGCATCATGGGCCCTTTTGCCTTCGTCCCTTTTATGGAATGTTACCATGGCATCGTTAGCATGGATCATGCGATTACAGGAGATTTCACGGTAGATGGTAAAGTGACCAGTTTTTCCGGTGGACGCGGTTATACGGAGAAAGATTGGGGCCGCTCCTTTCCCTCCGCCTACGTTTGGATGCAATCCAACCATTTCTCCCTGCCGGGGATTTCGGTAAAGGCATCTGTGGCCAGGATACCATGGATTCGCAATTCATTTACCGGATTTATTGCCGGCATCTGGCTGCACGACAGGTTGATCCGGTTTACCACCTACAACGGAACATCCCTGCGAAAATTGAGGATAGACCTGACCAAAATAGAACTGGTACTTGAAAACAAACGGTACCTGCTTTCCATCGTTGCCTGGCGGGATGCTGCCACGAGTCTGGCCTCCCCGCTGCAGGGACTGATGGATGGCCGCATCGAAGAGAGCATGACCTCCCGTCTGGAGATCAAATTGACTGATCGAAAATCCGGCAGCATCATTTTGCAGGATACAGGCCATCATGCGGGGTTGGAAGTTGCAGGGGCAATTGATGAAATTCTGACTTAGCATTGAATGAAATCATTCACAAGAACACTTCCAATATTTTTTGCGTTTGTGGCTGAAAATTGCTAGCTTGGGGTGATCTTTCTGCTTTGTTTAACATTTAATAAAATACCATTATATGAAACACTTGCCGTTGTTATGCTTCCTCCTTGCCAGTCTCTTCAGTATTGCACAAAGGCCGGCCAATGGTCAGGCGGAGAGTGTGGTGATCACCTCCACTGAAAATGAAACCTGGGTTCGCTCCAATGAAAAGGGAGAGTTGCTTGTCAATGTATCCCCTTCGGATCTCCTCAAGTTCAAAGCCAATAAGGCGGTTCGGTACAGTGATTTCGGCGCCAAAGGGGATGGCAAAACCGACGACCTGGATGCTATTGCGGCGACCCATGCGGTGGCCAATCAGCAAGGCCTCCCGGTGAAGGCCGATGAGGGAGCCACCTACTATCTCAGCGGGAAAAACCGCACGGCAGTCATCCGGACCGATACCGACTTTGGCAAGGCTGCCTTTGTGATTGACGATACCAACGTCGAAAGTCGTGGTGCACACGTTTTCCTGGTCAGTTCCAGCCTGCAGCCGTTCAAATTGGAGGGGATTACCTCCCTTAAGCGAAACCAGGAGAAGATCAATGCCACCCTGCCGGGGAGTTGCCTTGTCACGGTCACCAATTCCAACGTCAAACGATACATCCGGTTTGGAGCGAACCAAAACAATGGAGCTTCCCAGACAGATATCTTTATGGTTGACAAGGAGGGTAAGGTGGATGGGAATGC
>CAZVTL010000421.1:0-2055 GCA_964630075.1 uncultured Tangfeifania sp. | reverse complement strand
TTCCTTGCGTTACCTTGCGTTCTTTGCGCGACATAAAAGTTTCTCGCCGGATGATCTTACTCGAACTGGTTGATGATTCCCTTGTCCAACAGTTCGGATTCGATGTTCAGGTCATTTTCAAGGAATTCATCCATCTCCTCCTCTGTACCGAATTCAGCGACTAAGCCGTTGTAAACCACCGTCCACAATTCCGGGGCATGCAATACTTTTAAGCCCGGAAGTTCAGGATTGAAGTCCTTTACCGGAAAACCCGGTTTTGACCCCTCTTCCTGTTCCATGAGTTGAAGATATTTGCAAAAAAAGTCGGTGGCAGGAAAAATCTCATCCTGTAGCTCTTCCTCCTCCGTCCGGTCGTAGATATCGGCCACTTCAATCCGGAAAATCTCCATCTCACCATCTGTGTTGATATACAAGGCATCGGCAAATGCCTTTTCAGGTCTGTTCTCAATTTCAGGGAAGGAGATAGGCGTCACTGTTGCCAGAAACCTGGGCCTGTTGGTATGAAGGATCATTTCAGGCGACTCTTCGTTGAGCGGATCACTGCAGATCAGAAATTTGGAGGTTTTCATTGGGGAAGAATTATGTTCTTTAGCCTACGAATTTAGCAAGAATAATGTGAAAATTGGGAAATGTGAAAATTAAAAAAAAGGTACTATCTTTATTTTCAGTATTCACAAGCTTAAATAATTTCCCAATTTCCACATTTCCACATTTCCACATTTTCACATTCCCACATTTCCACATTTTCTTCCATGCTCCCCGATATCTATTTCTTTAACCCCACCTGTGAACTGGCTATTGCCAACGGATCTCCCTATTACACCGCGCCTGCCAGACTGCGGAAATTTGAGCAGGAGCTGGCTTATCTTCCTGCCTGGCTGGGAGGTGAGAACGATCAGGTATTGGTTCAAGGTGAGGGAGATAAATCCTATTGTGAACAAATGGGTTCTTTGGGGTTTAAACTCGCCACACCCATCACACTTGCAACAGCCATGGCAGATCCCGCATGGCTCAATCAGCCCAAGGGAAGACTTGTTCCCTGGGGTTGGAGTCCGGCTGTTTACCAGCTCTTTCAGCCTCTATTTCCAATGTTTGACAATCAGTTCAGGCAATCTGCCGTCGGAAAATGGCAAACAGCACACAAACATCTCTACAGCCGTTTAACCGCAATGACGCTGCTGAACACCATACGCTCCGGTCCAATTTACGACTGGTTGCCCGACCAGTCGGCGGTACCTGTTGCCTGTGATAAACTTGAAGCTATTTATGCACAGATAGCAAGCGCAGACAGAGCGGTTGTCAAAACACCCTGGAGCTCTTCGGGAAGGGGATTGCTGCTTTTCCCCAATATAGATTCCAAAAAGAAGAATGAAGAGGTACTCCATGGCATGTTGAACCAACAAGGTTTTGTCACAGTGGAGCCATGGAGACAAAAATTGATGGATCTTTCTTACCAGTTTCAATCAAAAGGCGGTAAGATTACTTACATGGGGCGGACCATCTTTGAAACGGATCAGAAGGGAAGGTATCAGCGTAATTTCTTGGACGATAGACCAGAAGCTTCCATTGAAGTCTGTAATTATCTGGAAAAATGGAACGATGAGGTGGTCTCTGTGCTGGGCAAGGCATTGTCTTCCAGTGGCTATGCCACCCTGTACGAAGGATGGATCGGTGTTGATGCAATCATTTTCAAAACGGCCGGTGGGGAGTTGAAATTTCAACCGATGGTAGAGATCAATGGTAGGTATACGATGGGGGCCATCGCTTTGAAAATAAGGAATCATCTTGCCGAAGGTTCAACAGGATACATGCAGTTATACTATTCAAAGAGCAGTAATTTCTTTGATTTTTGCCAGAAAAAGGCAGTAGAAAAACCATTGATGATGAAGAATCACAAAATTGTCAGTGGATTTCTGCCACTAACTCCACCACAAAGAGCAAATCATTTTGGGGCATACGTAGAATGTGAAAATGTGGAAATGTGAAAATTGGAATTTGTACCAAATCATGACCTGACCGATAACACTTCAATACCATTTTTCCAATTGACAGCAA
>CAZVTL010000420.1:0-2097 GCA_964630075.1 uncultured Tangfeifania sp. | reverse complement strand
GTATTGTCACTTATAAGAACAGGACAAATCCCGGTCCCTGAGCGAAGCCGAAGGGCGTAATGGTTTTGGGAGTCCGGAAACATCACAAACATTTCAAACCCTTCAAACATTTCAAACAATATTTTTAGGGTTTGAGGATGTGCCCCGTCTTTGCCATCGTCTCCGTGATCGTAAACATGTTCGAGATCCTGCCCACCGCCATCTGCGCCTTGATTTCATAAAAATCAATGCAGGTTCCGCAAACAAGGATCTCCACACCACCCTCCTCAAGGGTCTGAAGGGAGGTGAGGACTCCCGAATCCGCGGTAGTAAGCTTCACCCCTGAATTGTAGAAAATCAGGTGGGTTGGCAAAACCGGTTGTTCGTTCAGTGCATTTAAAAAGCCCTTCATCAGGATGGCTCCCAACTGGGGATCCCCCTCTCCCATCCGGTCGCTGCTCACCACCACAACATAGGCTGAACTGCACAGACCCGGATCAATGCTGCATGCCCCATCGCCCTCTTTTGCCTCAACAGGCTGGTTCACTACCGTGATGTAAAAGAGCCCCGCTCTCTCTTCCCCGAAAGGGACAAGCGACTGATCCTTCAGGTAAGTGAGGATATTTTGAAAGGCAATCCTGTTGTCAACCTCTATTTTCAGCGTCTCGCCCGGCAGGCAGTTTTTAAGCGCCTTTCGGGTTAAAATCAATGGTTGCGGACAGAGCAACCCTTTCCCATCTACTGTTTGCATTTTATACCTATTGAACATTTACTGAATCAAATATTTCCCCCGACATGATCAAGGAACAAAAAATCTTAGCGTTTTAACATTTCAAACATTTCAAACATTTCAAACATTTCAAACATTTCAAACATTTCAAACTATAAAAACTTAATCTCCCTACCCGCAAACTCCGCCAACTCCGGAGCAATCAATTCGGGAAGGTAGGTGTCTGCCACAAACTTGATCATTTTCGTGTTTCTCCTGGCCATGCTGAAATCATAACCCTTGTCGTAATAGGCCAGGGTAATATCCGTCACTTTGCGGAAGTCACCGGCCTGAAGCGCTTCAAGGGTATCCTGGGTATCCTTGCCACCCAATCTTTTGCTGATATTTTCGATGCTTCGCTGCAGCTCCCCTGCCGGAAAGCCGGCATAATCGCGCAACAACCGTTCGATGCGTTCCTCCCTGGGTGGATCAATGCGGATGGTCTGGCAACAGTTCATCTGCGAGAAGAGCTCATTGAGGATACTCACCCTTCCAATGGCCTGGCTCTCCCCCTCTACCCAGATGGGTTTGGAAAGATCAAATCCCATGACCTGCTCAAAAATCAGGTT
This sequence comes from uncultured Tangfeifania sp., assembly GCA_964630075.1. GTDB lineage: Bacteria > Bacteroidota > Bacteroidia > Bacteroidales > Prolixibacteraceae > CAINVV01. Next base: position 780 of record CAZVTL010000420.1, on the reverse strand, counting down.
GGTAAACTGCTCGGTAGATGGCTGCGGTGGCTGGCCAATTCCGCCAAAACTAGATCCCCGGTGGTTGGCAAGTCCCTCCAGATCCAGCACCTGATGACCCAATGCCATCAGCTGATGCAGAATTTCTGTCTTGCCCGAACCTGTCGGTCCGCTCAGCATAATCAGCTTCAATCCACTGGAGATCAAATCCCTTCCATAGGTCCGATAGGCCTTGTATCCACCCTCCAGCAAATATACTTCCCGACCGGCTGTCTCCAGCAACCAGGCCATGCTGCTGCTGCGCATGCCACCACGCCAGCAATAGAGACAAAGGGGTCCGGGGTGCTTCCGTGCCTGCAGCACGAATTTTTTCAACTTTGGCCCAACCAGCTCCAGCCCTTTCAAGACGGCTGTATCCTTTCCCTGCTGCTTGTAAAGCGTTCCGACAACGACCCGCTCTTCATCACTGAAAAGTGGAAAAGAGATAGCTCCCTGAAGATGACCTTCGGCGAATTCAGCCGGGGTGCGGATATCCAGCACCACCGCCTCTTTCATCTTCGCTACAAACTCATCCGCATTCAATTTCTTCATCCCGGGTATTTTATGTGGTAAATTTACGCCAAATTGTACAATTCTCAATTAACCACTTCTGACAGTCAGTGTTTACATTATGGAAGGGGAGACGGGGCGAGGGGGCGAGCGCGAATGTGGAAATTGGGAAATGTGAAAATGTGGAAATGAGGAGGACTCCGGAGATTGAATCATCCATTTACCCAAATGTTGATCCTGGCGTATTCCCCT
>CAZVTL010000419.1:0-2104 GCA_964630075.1 uncultured Tangfeifania sp. | reverse complement strand
AGTTGTCACTCCATTTAATTAACAATAAAATATTTTATGATTGTTATGGGAACCACGGGTGCCCAGAGACTGGGGATGACCAGCTGACCGCCATCAGTTTTCTTTATATTTCACTTAGACTAAGCCGCTCAAGTGCTTGTTGGGCAGCATTTTGCTGTGCCTCTTTTTTTGAAAATCCTTCTCCTCTTCCCTGGATTTTCCCATCAATGTATGCCTCACATACAAATGGCATCTTTTCACTCCCGGGATCCGGATTGGTGATTGTTTTGAACTCGACCTCCTGTTTGATTTTTTGTCCCCATTCGATCAACTGGCTCTTGAAATTGTTGTCGACGCGCTCCATCTCTTTGATGTCGACATGCTGGTTAAAGATTTTCTTGATCACAAACTCTTTGGTAACTGTATAGCCACAATCGAGGTAGAGCGCCCCGATAAATGCCTCCAGCAGATCACCATAAAGGTGGCTCGATTCACTGACGGAATTGGCATTGGAAACCACGTACCGGTTCAGTTTCATTTTGAAGGTGAGCTGGGTCAAAAAACTCCGGTTGACGACCCTGGACCTTAACTGTGTGAGGAATCCTTCGTCTTTGAAGGGAAAACGGTTGTACAAATATTCAGCAACGATGGTTCCCAATATGGCATCTCCCAGGTATTCCAACCTTTCGTTGTTGACGACATTGCCAAGTTTATCGACATAGGAGGCCGATTTATGGATAAATGCAATGTCGTAAAGTTTGAACTTTATCGGACTGTGTCCAGTCAGCTCTTTGATAAACGAATAAAACTCTTTTCTTGGAGAAGAAAAGAGTTTTATTTGGTATCTTAAATTTCGGAGCACGTCCTAATTTATTTTTTTGAAGATAACAGTACCGTTGTGTCCTCCAAAACCAAAAGTGTTGCTCAATGCGTAGTTGATGTTTCGCTCTTTTGCTTTGTTGAAAGTAAAATCAATTCGCGGATCAACTTCAGGATCTAGCTCAAATTGGTTGATGGTGGGTGGAACAATGCTGTACTTCATGGCAAGAATGCATGCAATGGCTTCGACTGCCCCTGCAGCTCCAAGCAAGTGACCGGTCATCGACTTGGTCGCGCTGATGGCAACTTTGTACGTATGTTCTCCGAAAACTTTCTTGATGGCTTTGGGTTCGGCGATATCTCCAAGTCCTGTTGAGGTCCCATGCACATTGATGTAGTCTATATCCTCCGGTTGAATTCCTGCATCAGACAATGCCCTTTTCATCACGAGTGAGGCACCTCCTCCTTCAGGATCCGGGGCTGTCATGTGGTAAGCATCGGTCGACATTCCTCCGCCAACCAATTCTGCCCAGATGGTTGCTCCCCTTGCAACAGCATGTTCATACTCTTCAAGGACCAAAGCTCCTGCACCTTCACCCATCACAAATCCATCCCTGTCTTTGTCGAATGGACGGGAGGCAGTCTGTGGATCATCGTTTCGTGTTGACAAGGCATGCATGGCATTGAACCCTCCAACACCCGCCTGGGTAATGGCCGCTTCAGAACCTCCGGCAATGAAGATGTTTGCTTTACCCAACCGAATGTAGGTAGCCGCATCTATCATGGCATGGGTGGCAGATGCACATGCCGTTACCGTGGTGATGGTCGGACCCCTGAATCCGTATTGCATGGCTATGTTACCACTTGCCATGTTGGCTATCATCTTCGGAATGAAGAAGGGAGAAAACCTTGGATTATCCGGGTTGCTGTTGAAATCGGTTACAGATTGGTAAAATGTATCCAACCCCCCGATTCCTGCTCCCCAAATTACACCCACCTCATCTTTGTCGATTTTGGAAAGATCTAATCCGGAATTTTCAATTGCCTGAGCTGCAGCAATGTATGCATATTGGGCATACATGTCGTGTTTCTGCACCTCTTTCCGATTCAGGTAATCATTTGGATCGAAATTCTTTATCTCGCAGGCAAATCTAGTTTTGTACTTGGAGGCGTCAAAACGAGTAATGGGGCCTGCACCGCTGACCCCATTTCTTAGGCCTTCCCAGAATTCCTCAATGTTCTTACCAAGTGGGTTGATTGTACCAATTCCTGTAACAACAACTCGTTTTAATTCCATATTGATTTT
>CAZVTL010000418.1:0-2106 GCA_964630075.1 uncultured Tangfeifania sp. | reverse complement strand
AATACAGCGTGAAGGTTGTGATAGGTTTCAACACCCATCCGCAAGCATTCCTTAAAACTTTCTGCACCAATAGGCATAATCATGAACTCTTGAATGTCCAGGTTATTGTCCGCATGTTGGCCCCCATTCAGGATGTTCATCATTGGGATAGGAAGCAATGCTCCATTTCCCTTCCCAATGTACTGATAAAGGGGAATGCCAAGATGATTTGCCGCCCCATGGGCTGCCGCAAGGGATACTCCCAGAATCGCATTGGCTCCTAGTTTTGATTTGTTCTTTGTTCCGTCAAGCTTACACAAAGCAGCATCAAGCCCCACTTGGTCCAACACGTTCCTGCCGATGATTTCGGCAGCGATCGGCCCGTTCACATTAGCTACAGCTTTAGAAACTCCTTTCCCCAAATATCTTTTCGCATCTCCATCCCTTAATTCTACGGCTTCGTGTACTCCTGTAGATGCACCGGATGGAATGATTGCCCGCCCCATGGTGCCATCCTCCAAAAATAAATCCACCTCCACGGTGGGATTTCCTCTGGAATCTAAAACTTCACGGGCAAGCACGTTTTCAATCTTTGACATCTGTCTTCTCCTTATAATATTAATCGCTACTGAATCGCTATTAAACCACCATGAATTCTTTTAAATAATTTTGAGCAAATCAGTTAAGCGCGTAAGTTTATACTTCGCCAAGTCCAATTCCCCAGCCTCTCCGATTGCGGCGGCATCCATCCCGGCCGCCTGCGCAGCCAAAATTCCGGAAGATGCATCCTCCACAACCAGGCAGGTGTTGGGCTCTACTCCCAGCTTACTTGCGGCAATCAGGAAGACTTCCGGATTGGGTTTTGCACAAATGACATCCGTTCCGTCGGCAACTGCGTCAAAAAAATTATCCAACCCCAAACGGCTAAGAATAAACTTTGTGTTCTTGCTGGAAGATCCAATGGCCATCTTCAACCCAGCCGTTTTCAAGGCCGCAAGGGTTTCTTTTACATCCGACTCAAGATCTGTTGGTGAAAGATTGGTCAGGAGATTCCGGTAAATCATATTTTTCTTATCCGCATAATGCTCTTTCATCTCTGGGGAAAAGATTTTATTGCTTCCTTCCAGCAGAACATCCAGGCTTGCCATCCGATCAATCCCCCGCATCCGGTCATTGATTGCTTGGTTGAATGTAATCTCCAGCTCATCCGCAATCTCTTTCCAGGCCATATAGTGATATTCATCGGTATGGCAAATGACACCATCCAAATCAAATATAACTGCTTGATATCTCATGGCTCTCCCTTTTCTTAGACCTGGCCGGCCGTTTGACCACCAATTTATCTTCCAAGGTAAATGATTTACCATATACCTTTACCGTTTTGCTCTTCCCTTTTTCTAGGGTTAGTATACATTCCTTAGCCGTTACAGTCACATCGATTCTGGAGTTTTCAAATAGAACCTTAAAACTGTATTTTGTCCATTTGGCTGGCAAGATTGGCCAGAATGAGATGCCCTGCTCCTTTAGCCGGAACCCGCCAAACCCATATACGATGGTTAAAAAAGTACCTGCCATGTTCGCCGTATGAATGCCGTCTTTGGTGTTGTGATGTAAATCCCACAAATCCATCTTTGCTGAATCTCCGAAATATTGATACGCCCTTTCTTCCATGCCTAATCTGGCGGCGACAATGCTGAAGATCGGCGGAGACAAGGAAGAATCGTGGGTGGTGATTTTTTCGTAATAGCGGAAAGAGTTCCGCATGGTCTCGATACTCTGTGCATCTTCCAACATGAAATAGGCCAGCACGGTGTCTGCCTGTTTACAGATCTGATGCCGGTATAAGTGGAGGGGGTGGTAGTGCAATAACAAGGGAAAGTTTTCCTTAGGGATGCTTGCCAAATCCCAAGGCTTCTTCTGGAGAAACGAATCATCCTGAGGATTGATTTTTCGATCAATATCATAAGGAAGGTACATGGCTTCCGCTGCTTTGATAAACTGCCTGATTTCAGTCATTTTCAGCTTAATTTTTTTCGCAACAGTATCTAACAAACCTGCTTCTTTGAGAATGGTGTAAAATTTCACGGCCCACCTCAAGTGACGTTCGGCACTTGAGGTGCTGATCCT
>CAZVTL010000417.1:0-2113 GCA_964630075.1 uncultured Tangfeifania sp. | reverse complement strand
AAAGGAGTGTCTCAGAAAATTGCGTCTGTTCGATTCCATGGGGTAATATTTGGGTTTTTAAGTAATGTACAACTGACAAGGTCGCAAATTTTTCTTTGCGAACTTGGCGTCCTTTGCGTGAAACGAAGGCAAATAGCCCGAAACCGGAGTATTTGAAACTACAACATTTGATCGTTCTTCTAACTTAGCTTGTTTGCTTCCGTCCAATCAGAAGGAATAATAGATGCATTTGAAATTTGCATTTCAACTGAAGCATGAAAATAGGCAATAAAGTTGAAGCCTCCAAAGAAGAATTTTTCCGGAATTGCACCGACGATTTCGCAATGCGCGCTGAACAGATCGCGAAGCCCATTGAAGGTTTCGCAATGTGCGCTGAACACTTCGCAAAGCCCATTGAAGGGTTCGCAATGCTCGCTGACTCTTTCGCAATGCCCACTGACAAACTCCGGAAGCGGTTTGACAACTTCGCAATGCGCGCTGACGGCTTCGCAAAGTGTATTGGAACAAAAAACAGGTTTTCCTGCCTTGGCCGGATACCTCCTAACGGTTCGTCATGACCCTTCGACCCAATCCCAACCCTCATCACATGCAACATTCTTCATTCGTTTTTCTTCTTTTTTTGCCGTAACTTATGGTAAATATCCTTTGGAAGGATTGCTTGAAACCGTTCCGGGGATACAAAACAAATAGTATAAATCCCTTAACTTTTTGATCATGAACAAAAAGCAGTTGAACAGATTCAGGATGTATGAGGCTGTCAATTTGGTTCTTGACACGCATGCAGCCCTGGTGGGCACAGAGGGTGACCTCTTTACTGCCCTGCAATTACTCAAAGCCGGACAGGCAACCATCAACCAGAACCGCCAGGTGCAGGAGGCCGACAGCAGCGGACTGACGAAGAAAAAGCGCGAACTGCGCAGTGAGCTGATCCGGTTGATCCTGCTGTTTGCGGCGGGATTAAAGGCCAATGCCACCTCCACCAAAAATCCGGAGCTAAAGACGAAAGCCGATTACAAACCCTATGAACTGCACAGGTCGACCGACTCGGTCCTGGCCGACATTGGCCGGCTGCTCCACGAAACGGCGCTTCCCCTCCATGCCGATCTGGCCAAGTATGCAGTAACGGAGGCTGAGTTTCAGAAGATGGAGCAGTTGCTGGCCGAATTTGTACTGGCCGTTCCCAAGCGCAGGGTCTCCATCAACCTCTCCAAGGTTTCGACCGACAACATCGAAGGGGTCTTCAAGGCCCAGGACCAGTTGCTGAAAGAGCAGGTTGATTCGCTGATGGAGCCTTTCCGGTTCAGCCAGCCCGATTTCTTCCATGCCTACCGGAATGCCCGGAGTGTGGTGGATTACAGCGGTAGAGGGAAAGCGGCGCCGGTTGAATTGGTGGCCAATCCCGCTTAACTATTGGGAATGGTTTTTAGTCGGCTGTGATTGTAAAACAATCTGAAGGATGCAAAGGGCCAATCGAGGAATTTGATTGGCCTTTGCTGATATTATAGTGCAATTACCAATTAAAAATCTGTCTCTATATCATACATAGATATTTGGCCAACGTTGAATTCAGTAATTCAAACAATAAAATTAGTTTAGGTCGCCAACCCTTTTGGTTGAATACTGGGGAGTATTGTACAATTTAACAATCCCAAAATACCTGCACTTTTCAGACTTAATTGTAATTAATTTTGATATAGAACTTGGGCGTATTTGCCGTTCTTTCTCCCGATTGACTTGCATTCATATTGCCGTGAAGCCACCATTGCTCGTAATATGCGATAACACCATAAACATAGAAACTGATATCATTCCCATCCTCCATATTTACACTGACCATCCCCGACGGATCTACCGGAACAGAACCCGAATAATGGGCATCGTAACATTTCAACTCCTTCAGACCTAAAAATTTCCACTGAAAGGAATAGCCCCCGCCTGAATTAAACGTTTTCCCATAACTGGGATTTACATAATTGGAAAATGAGCCGATGAAGGTAAATTTGTACGGCCCTTTTTTCAATAATTTCACGTTGATATCTTTCGTAACAGAATCCTGTGAAATACTTACAACTTTATTTGTACCCAAAACTTCAATATTCCCTGAAATATGATA
>CAZVTL010000416.1:0-2127 GCA_964630075.1 uncultured Tangfeifania sp. | reverse complement strand
CGAGACATTTAAAGATGCCAAAAAGGCAGTTACTTACGCCTATCAGGGCATTATAGATTTTCTGATCTGGGTTTTCATCGTATTCATCCCCATTTTCGCTCCGCCCGTACTGATTATCTGGGGTCTGTGGAAGTTCTTCACGCGCAAATCGAAGAAGCCTCAATAGGGAGAATGCTTTGTAAATAGTGATTGACAGGTAGACCTCCGAGTTTTCCAAAATTTGGAGGTCTGCTGATATTAGTCAAGAGGGGGAAGGCATGTTTTCTTCAGAAAGAAGGCAGCCGGACACAATGTCTCAAAGGGTTCCTGGTGACTTTGTGTATCGCCGACATAATTAGCCACTCTCCAATTGTCCGGTAGTGACAGGAAGACCTCTCTCAGCAAACACTGGATGAAAAGTCAGTTTATATGCAAAGCAGACACACTTAACATGGTAAATATCAGGCGGGAATTGTTCGCCAGTAACAGTGCAATAAAAATGAGCAGAATGATATGAAACCATATTTTTTCTGCGATTTCCTTCCAGGCAAAAGCAAGGAAAAGGATAATGGCATAAGTCCAGTTTGTGGAATAAAGGAAAATATCCTTGCCATAGCGTAAATGAAGCACAAAGTTGAATAGCAGGATCAGGATAAAAGCATAGGGGAAGCGATTATCCTGTTTTTTTAAACCTTTAAGAAAAAGGAAACCGCCAGACAGAAGCAGGCCAAGCCATGTAAACACCAGGACTGTGCCAAACCAGGTGTTGTATTCACTCAATCGCATTGGACTGGCCTTGAATATCCACACTTTCAAAAAAGGGATTTCCTCTTTGAGAATGAGCGGGTCTGGTGCAACAATGCTGTGTAGGAGCATTACACGCAGAATCGCTTCACTGCGTGCAATGGTTGGGACAAAGGTGTTATCTGCTTCGGTGGTTAGACTCGATGGGATGAAAAAATAAGGCTGGGATCCAGGGTATATAGTAGCACTTAGCAAAGTCAGGGGAAAGACAAAAACTCCAACGATCAGCCCATACTTAATCCACTGCTTGAGACCCTTTTTTATCAAAATAAACGCAATTATGGTTTGAATAAAATTGGTGATCGTAATTCCAAATGAAAATATGCCTGTCAAAGCCAGGGCAAACAGGGATTTCTCCTTAAGAAGCAGCACAAGAAAGGTCAGCATGACCGCTGCGAGAAAAATGTAGGTTTCGATCAGTGAACCGAAAGCCAGATGGGCGGTGGATGCTCCCAGCAGGGATGCGATGAGCAAGGCGAAAAGTTGATTGCCAGTCGTTAATTTGACAAAATACCAGGTGAGAAAGACACAAAGTGCGCCTGTAAAGGCAACCAGTACAAATGCTGCATGGAGCGTGTCACCTTTCAGTAGAAATGCGATCAGCGAAACCAAAGGGCGGATGATAATCAACACGAAGGGGTGTACGGAGCGCCAATAATAATCACGATAATTTTCTGTGGTGAAACGCGTACGCCATAGCAGCGTATCTGAGTCAAAAAATATATCGTCCACATCGAAAACAGGCTGATTGAAGATGGATGCAAGCATCAGGTAGACAAAGAAAAAGAAGCCCGCAACCAGTGCACCTGTTACCAATTCATCCATCAAAAGATAGGCGCGAGACTTTTTGATATTGCTCTGCTTCACATACCTTCTTCCCCATGCAAGGCACGGGATAGCCAAAATATTGCCAATGTAGAAGGGGATTAACTGCTCATTTTTCAGGGTGAAGTACCCTGAGTTAAACAGACGGGGGAACCGGCTTGCCATCCCGAACAGATTCAATGCAAAAATTGACAACGTAAGGCACAGAGCGAGCAAAAGGATCAGGTTTACAGGTTGGTTGGAATGCTGAGGCTTTGCCTTGCCCAGCAGGCGATAGATTAACAATCCTGCCAATGGCTGTATCAAAACGGTAAGAAAAAAAATTTCGAAAAAGGTGGAATAAAAATTATGCAGGAATCCAACTGTAATGAACACTGCAGGGATGGACAGTAACCACGCGATGAACATGCGGGGATTAAAAAAACTAAGCATCAACCACCCAAGCCGTAAAACGGTGCGATCGCATCAAGAATAAGATGAAAGAGTTGAATTTGATTGTAGGCCAGCAGAATCAAAAAG
>CAZVTL010000415.1:1287-2149 GCA_964630075.1 uncultured Tangfeifania sp. | reverse complement strand
CGCATGACCACGCTGTCAGCGGTATAAACTTCAGAGGCTAAGGATGATTCAATGTTTTCGAGCTCTGTCAGGGTAGGCATATAACCCAGTTTCCCATTGCCAATCAAGGTAAAAAGTACCACAATGGCAAGAATCCCGGCAGCAAAAACAGACCAGAAGATGATCAGGTATTTTTTGAAAGGGTTGTTCGAAGTCATCATCATAAGGCATTTATCTTTTCCCTTTGCGAATTTCTTCGTGAACCCTTTGGATCCTGGGCGATGAAAATGTTACTAAACCACTCAGGGAGACAAAGTACACACAAAGGTGCACAAAGTTAGGATTTAGAATTGATAGTTTGAAGCACAAGTTTCTGAATTTCCTCACATCGCCGGATCGTCTCTTTTTCAAGGAGGTCAGCCGACAACAAGGTTCCTTCGACCAGGGAGGGATCTTTTAGTTCGACTGCATTTATTTTTACATTCAGACAGGCACCGGATACTGCACTTCTCAAACAAAGGGCACCCACTGCCACGTCACTGGCCGAGTTGGGGTTGCCTATGTCTGCCATCTTCTCCATCAATTCCAAGATTCCGGAAGCAACTTGCATCACCTTATAAGGTACCTCAATGGCGTTCAGGGTAGCCTGTTGAATGGCCAGGTTTCGGGCCAGCTTTTGGTCACTGCTCTCTTTGGGGAGTCCGAAGGCATCCATCACCCGGTTAAAGGCCTTCGTATCCTCATCCACCAGGGTGAGCAACTCGTTGTAGGCGACTTTCCCTTTCTCTGCCCAATCTGAAAACTCCTCCCATTGATCCTCCCATCCCCGTTTGTGGCAAGAGAGGTTAGCGACCATGGAACCTAGGGCAGCACCCAGTGCCCC
>CAZVTL010000415.1:0-1277 GCA_964630075.1 uncultured Tangfeifania sp. | reverse complement strand
TGCAGCAATGGATCCCCCTCCCGGAGCGGGGGATTCTGAGGCCGTCTCCTGGGTCAGTTTTCGCAGGGAGAGATCGGAAAGCAGTTCTTTTTGCTCTTCCCGAAGCAGGTATTCGATGATTCTTTTTTGTGGGTCGAAAGGGGCCAGTTCACCCAGTCCCATCGAACGGACAGCCATTTCGATGATCTCTTCATCCGGTATCCCGGAAGAGCGTTCCTGCTTGTGAAGGAAATACTTTCCGGCATCCAGCATGCACTGCAACGGAACGATGCCAATCAACTCAGAGCCGGTAACCCGGATCCCTCTTTCTGCTGCTTTGGCGCAAACCTCATCAAAGGCAATGTGGACAGGGGTTGTGGTGATATCCGTAAGATTCATGGAGATCTGTGCCATTTTGTACTCTTTGATGTACCAGCCAATGGCTCTGACCTTTTTTAGGGTACCTGGAATCCTGACCGGCTCGCCTTTTTCATCGTTGACAATCTTTCCGGTCACAGGATCACCCTCTCTCAGCACTCTTCCCGCCTCCCTGACATCAAAAGCGATGGCATTGGCCCGACGCACAGAGGTCGTATTGAGGTTGATGTTGTAGGCAATCAGAAAATTTCTTGCACCAATGGCGATGGCACCCGACCGTGCATTAAAGGAGGATGGACCAAAATCAGGCTTCCACTGCGAAGAGGCAAGTTTCTCAGCAAGCCCCTCATATTCGCCGGATCGGCAATTCGCCAGACTTTGGCGTTTGGGTTCATAGGCTGCATGCTCGTAACAATAGACAGGAATATGCAATTCGTCTCCCACTCTTCTGGCCAAAGCCCTTGCATATTCGACGGTCTCCTCCATCGAAATGCCGGAGACAGGTACCAACGGACAAACATCTGTTGCCCCAAAGCGCGGATGTTCTCCAGTATGGTGGCGCATGTCAATCAACTCAGATGCTTTTTTAATTGCCTGAAAAGCAGCCTCTACCACCACTTCAGGTTCGCCGGCAAAGGTGACAACTGTCCGGTTGGTGGCGTAACCCGGATCAACATTGAGCAGTTTGATACCGGCCACTTTCTCAATTACTTCTGTAATCTGTCGGATTACCTCCAGATCCCTTCCCTCCGAAAAGTTGGGTACACACTCTATTATTTGCTTCATATTATTCTATTTTTCCGAAAGATGAATATCTGTAACGCTGTCTCTTTTTTCATTGAGTTATGAGTTATAAGTTATGAGTTATGGCGCCCCATCACTCATAACTTATCACTCATAACTTTCTACTTTAACTCATA
>CAZVTL010000414.1:0-2151 GCA_964630075.1 uncultured Tangfeifania sp. | reverse complement strand
GACAAAAATAGAAATTTATCCTTAACCCAATCCCCTGACTTCCGAATTATTTAAAAGTTATTAAAATATCTTAATTAGTAGATACTTTATTCAGGCTGGATGGATATTCAAACAAACACGAAAACAAGCCCTTGAGAAGTTGCTGGCTGCTCGAAATTCTGTTAAAAAACTTATGAACAAGGTTGGGGATTGTTGTTGATATTGTGGGAAAAGAAGTGACTAAAGTGAGCTAAAGTGAACTAGAGTGACTAAAGTTAGGGGCATTTGCTGCCAATTGCTAAAAGCTTACAGCTAACAGCCAATAGCCTTAGTAAATAAAAGGAAGCACGATTTTTTACAGTTCAGTGACCTTCAGGTTTTTCCAACGCACCTTGATGCCGCCCCCATCGTGGATCTGCAAGGCGATGGAACCATTGGCCGCGCCGATTTTCTGATCGGTGAAATCAGTCATGGCAGTACCATTCAACCAGGTCTGTACACGATCGCCTACTACCCTGATCCGCATGGTATTCCACTCACCTGGCTTAAGTACATTCTCTTTTTCCGGAGGGATTTGAACCAGCCATCCCCGGCCATAGGATTCATAGATTCCTCCTGAATCGTGGTCCTTTGGCGCTACTTCGCACTGCCAGCCCGAAATTTTCGTACCGGTTACCGTAGAGCGAAAGAAGATGCCACTGTTGCCGTTGCTCTCCTGAAGGAAATCGCAGGTGAGATCAAAATCCTTGTAAAACTTCTCTGTGGCAAGGTAGCCATATTTCTTGTCAGGACCGCTTTCACAAACCAGGTTCTTGTTGTCGACATACCATTTCTCGGTACCATAAATCTTCCAACCTGTCAGATCCTTCCCGTTGAACAATTTGGTTTTCTTCCCATAAGACTGGGAGACAGCAAGAATAAAGATGATACCCACTAGTATGAATGCTCTTTTCATGAATTCATATATTAAGTTATTTTGAATACGTTCAGGCTACAAATTCAAATTTTACTGTGCGAAGAGATTGAATTTAAGGTCGCGCAAAGGCGCAAAGAGCGCAAAGAAAAAGTCAGGACATCGTCATTTGTCCATTAACTATTGGCTCTAATCATTAGGAACAGCGAAGTACTTTAGGCACTTTAGTCACTCTAGTTCACTTTAGGCACTTTCCTAGAAATTGTCCACCTTTCTGTATGCTTCTATCAAAGCCAGTTCGCCCTCTTTCCCTTTGACACTACGGCCATGTTCCATGCAGAGCGGATCATCATAGCCCTTACTTTGGATGAACTTAAATATATTGGTGAAGTTGATCTCCCCTGTACCGGGCTCTTTCCTGCCGGGATTGTCTCCCAGGTGAAGTGCAGCGATCTCGCTCCAGCAACCTTCCAGGTTTGGAATCAGATTTCCTTCTGTAATCTGTTGGTGGTAAAGGTCATCTACAATCTTGCAAGCCGGACTGTTTACCCCGCGGCAGATGGCATAGGTCTGGGGCATATCGGTTAAAAAGAGTCCTGGGTGGTTGAATTTGTTGAGTGGCTCCAGCACGATAGTCATTCCTCCTTTGAGGGCAATATCGCTCAGTTCGCGCATGATATCAATTACGTTGGCGGTTTGGTAACCCCAGTCCATCTTTTCGTTGTAACGTCCCGGAACCATCAGGGCCCATTTGAGACCGGTCCGCTGACAAACCTCCACACCTGCCTTGACCTTGTCGACCAGCATCTGACGGATCTCTTCATTTTTAAGCACCATGCACTCCTTGCTAAAATCAGCATAGAGTACAAACGGCCCCAGCTTCATGTTGAGGCGGGCAATCTCTGCGGCAATTTTGGCCTGGTCTTCCACGGGCCTTCCCATGAAGCCATTGTCGAACATGGCCCTGAATCCCTGGTCGTTGCAAAACTTGATCTGATCGATGGGATCTTTGCCTGCCAGTTCGTTGAAGGTGCCAAAGCCTGGAGCATACCTTAATTTGAAAAATGCACTGTTCGAAGGTTTGGCCTCCTGAAAACCGGGCATTGCGAACAGGGAGCTGCCGGCGCCGGTCAATACAGCGGCAGCGGCGGATTTTTGTATGAAATTTCTTCTTAACATATGTGTTTGGTTGTTTGTTGGTTAAAGCAGTTTAGTCCGTGTGAAACCCACATGCACTATTGCTCACAAAAGAACATGTA
>CAZVTL010000413.1:0-2174 GCA_964630075.1 uncultured Tangfeifania sp. | reverse complement strand
ATCCATGAAATTATTATTGGAACAGGTTCATGCGGGTATTGAAAAGGTGGAGGTCGCCTTTCTGAATTTCCTTGAATTGACCAACGAAGAGATTGCTGTTAAGCTAACTGACTTCTGTAAGGACAGCAACCAGGTTCACTCCTACCGGGAAATTGGACTTTCAACAGCGTGGAAATCCTGGTATCCCATCATTGATTATACCCGTTGTACCGCCTGCGGACAATGCCATGATTTTTGCCTTTTTGGGGTGTATGAGAAACGGGAAGGGAAAGTGGTGGTTGTCAAACCACAGGCTTGCAAAAACAACTGTCCGGCGTGCGGCCGGATCTGTCCCCATACCGCCATTGTATTCCCAAAATACCTCTACGGAGGCGCCATTGGAGGGTCCGAAATCGTAGATGAGGTGGCAGAGCAACAAAGACAATCGGCAGATGTTCAAACCATTTTGGCAGGCGATATCTACCAGGCACTGGAGCAGCGGAAATTGCGGCGTCAGTCCATCATCCGTAATGAAGCGATGAAAAAGGCCATGGAGGAAAGGGACAAGGCTTTGAAGGAATTTAAATGGCTTTAGTTCCGATAATTAGAAGATGTTTAAAAATGTTACACAGAGGATTTATAACTCCACAATGAAATTAAAAAAAGCTTTGAAATTGGCACTTGCCACAAAAATAACAGAGGAAAAAACGAGGTGCACTACTTGTCCCGATTCATCGGGAGAGAGAAAATCGCTAGCGATTTTCCAACTCTGTGTTACTCTGGGGTTTCTCTCATGAAACGAGCCAGGGTTAAACCCCATTGATGATGTAATAGTATTAGCGAGTTCAATGAGTACTTTCAGATATACAATAATTAAATAAGTATAATTACGAATTAAATAACCCAAATGCAGAATTTGCCATAAACCTATTATTTTAGATTAATAGAGGTTTATACTCTGTGTAATAAATATAATGACAGTCACTAACATTGAAGTAAATAGCTATTCATGTCTCTTTTTTCCAATTTCATGCAAGCTGACCGCAAGGTCAAACGAAAATTCCTTCTCAACATGGTTTGGAAGGGCTTCATGGGTTTCCGGAAATTCAAGAAGCGGAAAGAGCGGGGCGAGCTTTTCCCGGCATTCCAGTTCATCTCGGTAACCAACGACTGCAACCTGCGGTGTCAGGGTTGCTGGGTTGCTACCAGCGGTATAAAGGAACACCTGGATGTAGCGAAAATCCACCAGATCATTGAAGAGAGCAAGAAACAGGGTTCCTACTTCTTTGGAATATTGGGCGGAGAGCCTTTGATATACAAGCAGAGGGTCGCTGGTTCGAATCCAGCAGTTCCCACAGAGTTAAAACACAGATTATCAGAGGAATACAGAAGGCTTAAACCGGAAGTGTTCCTCTTTCTTTTGCCTATAGGTTGCCAAATGTTGCTAAAATTTGCATATATTTGATGCAAATCATGTGTAAAAAATGTGCAGAAAATGGCAAAGGTATCACTTGCAATAATCCCAAATCGACCAAACCGTCATGGCCAATATGTTGTGATGCTCCAGATAGCTGCACACAATAAAAATATTCGTACCCCTACTGATGTGACCGTTTTGAAAGAAAACTGGATCAGTAAAGATGGATTAGTACTTGGTGGAAAAACTGGAGACAAACTCGCTACGTCAAAAAATGTGCGTCTCACACAGATTAAGAACGGATGTGATGTAAAAATGATCAATAATCAGGAGCGGGTTGATAAAATGGATGTTCAGTCCTTGAAAAAATTTCTTCTTTCTGAGAGTGATGTTGTAGATACTGATTTTTTCAACTATTGTACTACAAGGATTGCAGAACAGCAAAGCCTTGGCCGGAAAAAAAGTGCTGAATTGTTGCAAAGTACTTCAGAAAAGTTAAAAGATTTCTGTGGTATATCCTCGCTCGACTTTTCTGAAATCAACATAAGATTTCTGGAGCAGTTTGAAAGCTACTGCCTGCGAACCAAAAAGAAAGTAAAAGGCAAAAAGATTGATAAGGAGACGGAAAAAACCATGTCAACCAACGGGGTAGCGGTATACCTTCGCAATATCCGCACAATCCTTAACCAGGCAATTGCTGATGACCTTACCGTAAACTACCCTTTTAAAAAGTTCAAGATCCATACCGAAGTGACCCGTAACCGAAACCTCTCTTCAG
>CAZVTL010000412.1:0-2192 GCA_964630075.1 uncultured Tangfeifania sp. | reverse complement strand
GAACAGGACCCTTCCGGAAACTTGTCAGGGAGGGTGAAAGGCTGTACTCTGCCTTTAAAAGACTGGTTTTCACCAAGTTATGGCCATTCTTGGCCAATATGCTCCTTTGTTGTTCCAGCCGTGATACCGGCACCGCCCTTAAAACAACATCAAGGGTTTTAGGTTGTCGAAAGTTGGGTGAATTGCAGGTTTATTCTAAATTGCTCCATCAAAATGGGAATGGCTGCCAACGTTTCACCCTGTTTTTAGTTTTTGAAAAAATAAGGATGAGGTCTCCAGGTATGAATGAATTAATTTTCGAAAATTTGCAACCCACCAAAATCCTGGTTGTCGATGATGAAGCTATGATGAGGGATCTTCTTAAAAATGCCTTGAAAAAGAACGGATTCACCTGTTCCTTTGCTGAGAACGGAAAATACGCCCTGAATGAACTTGCCAAGACATCTTTTGATGTTGTCGTAACTGACATTGACATGCCTGAAATGAATGGTCTCGAACTTGCAAACATTATTAAATCAAAACATTCAGCGGCTGTTATCGTAATGACAGGCCAAATTCAGAATTACCAATACGATACTATCATAAGTCTTGGGGCAGACGATTTTGTACAAAAACCATTCTCACCAAAGGAGATGGTTCTAAGAATTAACCGCGTGCTCAAAGAACGCCAACTCAAGCAAATTGCTCAAAGAGCGCATGACCAACTTAAGGAATCGTATGTTGATTCTATTCACCGCCTCGTCATGGCCGCCGAATATAAAGATGAAGATACTGGTGACCATATCATTCGTATAGGAAGATACTGCCCTCTTATCGCTGAAAAGTTAAATCTCTCCGATGAGTTCATTGACACCATATACTATGCGGCACCTATGCATGATATTGGGAAAATTGGCATCCCGGACCATATTCTATTAAAGCCTGGCAAGCTTACCGATAGTGAATTTGAAACCATCAAATCACACACCTGGATCGGGGCAAGGATCTTATCCCGCTCAAAATCAAAAATTCTTCAAATGGCTGAAGAAATTTCCCTATCACACCATGAAAAGTTCAATGGAAATGGATACCCCAATCAACTAAAAGGGGAAGACATCCCCATTTCCGGAAGGATAGTTGCTATTGCCGATACTTTTGACGCATTAACTTCAAGAAGACCGTATAAGGAGCCGTATCCTTTCGATATTGCCACCGAAATATTAAAAAAAGAAAGAGGTCAACAATTTGATCCAGATATTCTCGATATCTTTATAGAAAATCTAGACAAAATCCTTGAAATCAGAGGTGAAATAGACGTCGCTAAGGGCGAATATTTCCAGAATTTTATGCTCAGTGAGCGGGATAAACAGAACAATCCAGGTTAGGTTTTTATCTAGAAGGTATCACCTGCTGGTCAAAAAATCTTCCTGGTTAACACACTCAAAGCACATTGAATCAGGGGATTTGCCTTTAAGCCTATAGCCAAGAAGGATATTGGTGCGTTGATCAGGAAGGTTTTGGATAGAAAAGAATCTTGATTGGTGCAATTGGAAGTCACCATAGCATCAACAACCACCTGCTGTCCTCCAGTGATGGAAGTCACAAAGCAGGTTACCCTAATCACGCTATGCCGCACAACACAGCTATGCGACTGGAAAGCGAGACAGGGTCAAACTTGGCGACAAAATCGTCCGCGCCGACCTGTGTGGCTTTTATTTTGTTGGTGGGGTTACTCATAGAACTGTGAAGCATGATTTTCAAGTCTCGAAAAGCCTGGTTTTCTCGAAGAGTCCGAACCAAGGTGAAACCATCCATGCCGGGCATTTCAATGTCAGAAATGACCATGTCGATGGAGAGAGGGTTTTCCTGCTGCCTCTTGTTCAGGAAATCAAGCGCCTGATCGGCAGACTGAACCGAAGTATGTCGACATCCCAGTTTATCGAGCAACGACTGGAGCAGGAGCAATGCCGAAGTTGAGTCATCTACCAGTAAGATATTGAGCTTTGACCAGTCCAGGTTGTCTTGGTTTGGCAAAATGTCATCCGATGTTCGATCCAACCCGACCACATCGTTGAGTATCGTTTCCACATCTAGCAGAAGTACAGCCTCTTCAGCATCGGTGTAGGCTATCGCCACCAGTGTTTTTGCGCTGACTCCCTTAGGCTTATGGATGTCACTCCAGCTTCTGGTCATTAAATACTCTGGTGATTCGA
>CAZVTL010000411.1:0-2194 GCA_964630075.1 uncultured Tangfeifania sp. | reverse complement strand
AAAAAATAAATGATTTTTAGTTATGGCTCTCACAAAAATTCAAAGAAGAGATAGAATTCGCATGAGAATCCGGAAAGTTGTTTCCGGTTCCTCAGAGGTTCCTCGCATGAGTATCTTTCGTAGCAACAAACAGATATCTGTGCAGTTCGTTGACGATGTAGCGGGAAAAACCTTGTTGGCAGTTTCTTCATTAAACAAAGAAATCGCTTCTCAAGCCGGAACCAAAACTGAAATTGCTGCCCTTGTTGGGAAATTGGCTGCAGAAAAGGCACTTGCTGCCGGAATCACAGCTGCCAGTTTTGATCGTGGTGGCAACTTATATCATGGACGAGTTAAAGCAGTTGCTGAAGCTGCACGTGAAGGAGGTTTAAAAATATAACCGTTATGGCGAAAAATATTAAAAAAGTTAAAACCAGCGATCTCGAGCTTAAGGACAGGTTGGTAGCAATCAACCGGGTCACCAAGGTCACCAAAGGAGGTAGAACTTTCAGCTTTTCGGCAATCGTCGTCGTTGGAAACGAAGATGGCATTGTTGGCTGGGGTCTTGGAAAGGCCAGTGAGGTTACTGCTGCCATCGCCAAAGGCGTTGATGCAGCCAAGAAAAATCTCGTAAAGGTTCCCATCATTCACGGAACTGTTCCTCACGAGCAAACCGCTAAATTTGGTGGTGCCAATGTATTGTTGAAACCTGCCTCTTCAGGTACCGGTGTAAAAGCCGGAGGTGCCATGCGCGCTGTACTTGAAAGTGTTGGAATTCATGATATCCTTGCCAAATCCAAAGGCTCATCCAATCCGCACAACCTTGTAAAGGCTACTTTTGAAGCATTGATCGAACTGAGAGATGCCTATACCGTTGCCGAACATCGTGGAGTGGCTCTGGATAAAGTGTTTAACGGATAAATCTAAAGTAAATTATGAAAATTCGTATTACACAGTTTAAGAGCAAGATTGGCGCATCCAAAGCTCAAAAGAAAATTATTGATGCGCTCGGACTACACAAATTGAATCAACCAAAGATTCATGAGTCAACACCCGAGATTCTGGGAATGGTTAGAAAACTTCAACACTTGGTGAAAGTTGAAGAGGTTAACGAATAATATTTCTTAAGAAATGGAATTAAATAATTTAAAACCTGCTGCAGGTTCTGTCAAGAAAGAGAAACGGATTGGCCGCGGACAAGGTTCAGGTCATGGTGGTACATCCACACGTGGTCACAAGGGAGCGAAATCCCGCTCAGGATATTCCTCTAAAAAGGGATTCCAGGGTGGTCAAATGCCTTTGCAACGACTTGTACCGAAGTTTGGCTTCAAGAATATCAATCGCGTTGAATACAAGGCTATCAATCTCAGCACCCTGCAACAGCTAGCTGAAGAGTTGTCCATTACAACCATGGATTTTCAAACATTTTTGGAGGCTGGATTTGTCAGCAAAAATGACAAAGTCAAAATCCTTGCCAAAGGTGAATTGAAAAGCAAACTGGATGTAAAAGCACACGCATTCTCCAAAACCGCGAAAGAGGCCATTGAAAAATTGGAAGGTACTACTGAATTAATCTGATTCTGATGAAAAAGTTGATCGAAACGCTTAAGAACATTTATAAAATAGAGGATTTGAGGTCCCGTTTGGGTGTGACACTGTTGTTCCTGATGGTTTACCGTTTCGGATCCTTTGTTATTTTACCCGGAATCGATCCAGATCCGGCTAATTTCGAAGCTTTACAAAGTCAGACATCCGATGGGATTCTTGGGCTGCTGAATATGTTCTCAGGAGGTGCTTTTTCCAATGCATCTATTTTTGCATTGGGTATCATGCCCTACATCAGTGCTTCGATCGTTATCCAGTTGTTAGGTTTTGCCGTTCCTTACATTCAGCGCTTGCAGAAAGAGGGAGAATCCGGAAGAAGAAAAATCAACCAGATGACACGTTACCTGACTGTGGTGATCTTGATATTCCAGGGTTGGGCTTATTTGGCCAACCTACGGTATCAACTACCTGAACAGGCATTCCTGGTAGATCCTTTCACCTTTAATATCAGTGCAACCATTGTTCTTGCTGCCGGTTCCATGTTTATCATGTGGCTTGGAGAGCGAATCACGGACAAAGGCATAGGCAATGGTATTTCCCTGATTATTATGATTGGTATTATCGCCCGACTGCCGCAATCACTTGCGCAGGAATTTGTGAGCCGAATGGC
>CAZVTL010000410.1:0-2196 GCA_964630075.1 uncultured Tangfeifania sp. | reverse complement strand
AATTGAATGGTCCAAATCCTCCGCTGGTAATTGTGGATGGAGTAGAAATCACGAAGGAGGCCTTCAATCAGATTAACCCGGATCAAATTGAATCAATAGATGTACATAAGGGAAAAAGAGGTACAGAGCTATACGGGGAAAAAGGTAAGAATGGCGTGATTCTCATATCCACCAAAGGCAAAGTAGCCAAAGGAATAGGCGAAAAATCTGGCAATGAAGAGGTAGTTGTGGTGGGTTACGGGCAGTCACCATCCGGCCAGGAATCAACTTCTGCAGCTGTTGCCATTCGTTCTATCGACAGTGCAAACCCTCCATTGATCATTCTGGATGGAATACCCATTACAAAAGCAGCCATGGATCAGCTAGATCCCGAAACTTTTCAATCTATCTCAGTTCTAAAAGAAAAATCAGCAACTGCAGTTTTTGGTGAAAGGGCTAAGAATGGGGTGATTCTGATTACTACCAAAGGGAAAGCGGCGAAAGGAACAGGTGCAAAATCAGGTAATGAAGAGGTAGTTGTGGTGGGTTATGGGCAGACACCATCAGGAGAGACACCTCCACCTTCAAAAGTGGCCATACGTTCTACTGGTTCTTTTGATAGTGCTAATCCTCCGCTATTTATTCTTGATGGGGTACCCATCACAAAAGCTGAAATGGATCTGATTAATCCCAGTCAAATTGCATCAATTAATGTGATAAAAGACAAATCTGCTACTGATTCATATGGAGTAAAGGCTACTAATGGTGTCATAATAATTGTGACCAAAGGTAAGGAAAGCAATATTAAACAACTTTTTGGCAATTATTCTGAGCAAATGGTGGAGGTGATGCCACAATTCCCCGGAGGTCAACAGGCGTTGAATGATTTTCTTGCCGGAGTAATTGAATATCCCGCTGAGGCAGTGAAAAAAAACATTCAGGGCAGGGTAATGGTCACCTTCACAGTGAAGTCTGATGGAACGGTTGGTAATGCCAAAATCTCCCAGGGAATTCATCCGTTACTGGACAACGAGGCCATCAGGGTGGTCAATATGTCGCCAAACTGGACTCCGGGAAAATACAAAGGTCTGCCAGTTACTGCTTCCTATACCATTCCGGTTCAATTTGCGCTGGACGGAGGCAAACTTGACAAACAAAAGGTAATGGCTGAGATGAAAGCTCCACCACAAAGACCGGACGGTGTTTTTGTCGTCGTGGAAGAGATGCCCGAATTCCCTGGCAAAGAGCTAGCCTTAAGGGAATTTATCGCCAAGACCATTAAATATCCGGCGGATGCAATGAAAGATAGTATCCAGGGAAAAGTGTTTGTCACCTTTGTGGTGAAGGCTGACGGGAGTGTTGGCGATGCCAAAATCGCCAGGGGAGTTCATCCATCGCTCGATCAGGAGGCACTCAGGGTTGTCAGTGCATTGCCAACCTGGAAGCCGGGCAAACAGCGTGGAGTGGCAGTAAACGTATCCTATACCATTCCTGTTCAATTTTCGCTAAAGGGAGACAAAAATGCCCAACAAATATGGTTATCACCTCCAAGTCAAAAAGTTCCCACACAGCGGCCGGATGGTGTCTATGTTGTCGTGGAAGAGATGCCCGAATTCCCAGGTGGACCGCTTGCTTTAAGGGAATTTATCGCGAAGACGGTAGAATATCCGGCAGATGCCATGAAGGATAGTATCCAGGGAAAAGTGTTTGTCACCTTTGTGGTGAAAGCTGACGGAACCATTGGTGACTCCAAAGTTGCCCGAGGTGTTCATCCGTCGCTAGACAATGAGGCCATCAGGGTGGTCTATGCGTTGCCAACCTGGAAACCCGGCAAACAGGGAGGCAAGGCTGTGGATGTCTCCTATACCGTTCCGATCCAGTTTACGCTCCAAAGTAAAAATGTGACACAAACTGTATCCTATGTGGCTCCAAAAATCAATGGGAAAGGAGAAAAAGAGGTATTCATTGTAGTGGAAGAGATGCCCGAATTTCCCGGAGGCTCCCAGGCGCTAAGAAGTTTTGTAGCCAAATCGATCAGATATCCCGCTGAGGCCCAAAAGGAGAAGGCCCAGGGAAAGGTTTTTGTCTCCTTTGTGGTCAGTAGCACGGGAAAAGTTAAAAATGCAAAGATTGAAAGGTCGGTGAGCCCGGCACTGGATGCAGAGGCCATCAGGGTTGTAAACCAATTGCCCGACTGGAAACCTGGCAAACAACGCG
>CAZVTL010000409.1:0-2199 GCA_964630075.1 uncultured Tangfeifania sp. | reverse complement strand
GTGGGAGCAAGAATAGGCGCTTCATGGGGTGTTGCTATTTTGGTGGTTAAATATGAATTTTAAGGGTATAGGCCAGGCGCAAGGCTGTGGGTATGGCGTTAAGCAATTTTCCGGGGGTTTGGATGACCAACTCCCCTGCTGAATTGACCTCCCATTCCATGGGTGCGTCATTCCCAAGGAGATAGATTTTAGATCCTGTGACTGGTTTTACCTGTTTCAGGACCAGTTGTTTTTGGGGCCAGTTGAAGCAATGAACATATACCATTTTGTTATCCTTGCTACGGGTAAACCGGATGGAGTCGCCCTCCTTCCAGCCTTCACCGCTTCTGGCCCGGGTAGCATACACCCCTTCTCCGTTTACCTTCAGCCATTGGCCGGTCTGTCTCAGTTGCCTTTCGGCCTCGGGGTGAAATTTCCCGTTGCCATCGGGGCCGACTCCCACCATGAAATTCCCTCCTTTGGCGGCACAATCGAGAATGTTCTCCACGATCCATTTGGCTCCCTTGTGTTTGGCAGAATCTTTTTCGTAGGAGAAGAATTCGCCCAGCGGATAGATGACAAACCAGGGAACTTCGCTCTGGGACTTCTCTCCGGGTACGACTCCCTCGGGGGTATAATAATCCCCGTAATTGCCGATACCACGTGCACGAAACATCACATCCGGCTGGATTTTACGAAGTTCCAGCATCGTTTCACGTAGTTTTGGCCAGATGGCGGGTCCAAACCACATATCGAGGCAGACCATGTCGATCTTGCCATAATTGGTCAGCAGTTCGACCAGTTGGTTGCGGTGACGTTTCATCATCCTGTCCGTCTCTTCAGGTGTCGGATCAGGTACCAGCACGGGAGGGATATCCCCAAACTGGGAGGTGGGCAGAGGCTGGAGATCCTTTCCCCTGACTGCCAGCGAATCGGAGGAGGGTACCTGCAACGGATGCCAGACCCAGGGCCTGAAATCAGCATCATACCAGTCGGGATGTGAGAAATAGAGATCAATTTTGATTCCTTTCTTGTGTGCGGCATCGGTAAGCTCCTTTACCACATCCCGCTTAAATGGGGTCTCCATGATGCTGTAGGAGAGATCACAATCTTCGATCATAGGTCCACCGGGGGCAGCATAGTTGATCCGTTTTTTTACCCTTGTCCTGGTATCGAAAAGGGAGAATCCTTCGTGGTGCTTGGTGGTGAAGGCAAACATCTTCATCCCGGCATCGGAAAAGAGGTTCATCCATTGGTCGGCATTGAATCCTTGCGGATTCCATGTTTTGTAAAGGTCGTTGTATGCCTGCTTTTCAGCAAGCGGCAATTTCAGGAAGGGCCACGACTCCTTGGGTTGCTGCGTAATGGAATAGAGGCCCCAGTGGATGCGTACCCCGAACTTCATGTCATTGAAATCATCGTAGGCTTTCCGGGATGCCCAGCGGTATTCCGGAACCGGAACATCTTCGATGTAGCCGCTGGTGTGCAGGTAATTCCTTTCAGTAGCAGGAAGTTGATGAAGCGCAGGATCTGAAGTGAAATTGTCCGGCTTCTGACCAGGGTTGCAGGATACTGTCAAAAGGATGAATCCGGCCAGGAAAATAGGAGAGAAGGAGCTGAGATTCATGGTAATTTTCTATAAATGGCAATATTACTTATTGACAGTTGCAGGGAATGTCTCCGAAGGGGCAGTACCATTCATGTAATTTCTCACTTTCCGCCATTTTACCGTGGCTCCATCCGTTTTTAAGGTTCCGTAACAGCCATATTTGTGGTAGTTTTTCCCTTCGTGGTTGGTTACCTTCTCATTGTCAGGAAATTCAAGCACCTGTTTGTCGTTGATGTAGACAATGAATTTATTGCCGACATCCTCCTGCAGGTGGATTACGTTTACCTTTACCTCTTTCCCATAGCAGTTGGAAATGACCCTTGGTGTTCCCTTGATGGGGAAATTGGCGATCCCGATCTCACCGCCATTGGCTGCATATCCCCGCATCATCATTTGTGTGGCTCCTTCATCGCTGCCCCATACCTGGAAAAGGCTCTCATCGTTGAGCGGTGGGTAAAAGGTGACATAGCCTTCAAACTGGCGGGAGCCAGTTCCATATTCATTTTCCAGCCTGATTTCGGTTCGGTTGGCACGATCATCGTACAACCTGAAAGTCTCTGTATCGGTGGCCGGGTCGTATTCATAACCCGAACAGGGGGTAGGGGAGCCAA
>CAZVTL010000408.1:0-2224 GCA_964630075.1 uncultured Tangfeifania sp. | reverse complement strand
AATACGACAATCTTTTCCATTTATCCGAACACGAAGTTATCCCTGTGAGGCACATCCTGTATCGCGGCGAACAGGTTCATCTGATGGTGATGGAGATGCAGGCGCTTATCAAGGAAGATGATGAAGAACCCGATGGATTGTTCGAACAAAGCTACAATGTCGAAATTGAAACTCAGATAAATCCGCCCCAACGTTACCACCGCCTGCAATGGGAAAAGGTTTTTACGGTTCCCGAAGGTCTGAAAATCTCTCCGGTGGTCATCAATAAAGCTGTTTCTGAACTTTTCCTGATGGAGCAGCACCTGCGCCCAAAATACATCCTGCTCCTGGCCGGAAATATGGTTTTCCTGCTCGAGCAGGAAAAATGGTTCCGGGGCAGTTACCTCCAGATTGATCTGGAAGAACTTTTCTCGGAAGCCACCGCCAGCCGCAATGCCAACTATTACGCACTGTTTTATTTCCTGCTGGGAAAAGAAACGCTGACTCCCGACAGCAACATGGTGCTCCTGGATCAGTTGGACGAAGACAGCCACAAAAGTGCCTATGAAGTTACCAAGGACCTCAAAGAGGGAATCATTCACGCGGTGGAAGCCCTGGCCAACGAGGCGCTGTTTTACATGAAACAAGTACTTCACGAAGATTTTGATGAATCCGACGATACCTTTGAGCACCAGATAAAAGACGACTGCCTCACCATCATTTACCGGATGCTCTTTATTTTTTATGCCGAAAGCCGCGAAGATTTAGATATTTTGCCCGGCAACGATCCAATTTACAACAAAGGCTATTCTCTGGAAATGCTCCGCGACCTGGAACAGGTTCCGCTTTATTCGGACAGCAGCCTAAACGGATATTTTTTCCACGAATCTTTGTCGGTATTATTTGAACTTCTAAGCTCCGGCTATCGCGAAAGGGAAACTGCGGTTTACGACAAAGAACAGATTGCCACCGACAACGACATCAAAATAAACAAAAGCTTTAAAGTCAGGCATATTGATTCACCGCTCTTCAATAACCAGCGGCTAAAACACCTTCACAAAGTAAAATTCCGCAATAAAGTCTGGCAGGATATCATTTGCCGCCTTTCGCTTTCAAGGCAACAGCGCGGAAGGGCACGAGGCCGGATTTCCTACGCAAACCTTGGCATCAACCAATTGGGCAGTGTTTACGAAAGTTTGCTGGCATACCGCGGATTTTACGCCGAGCAAGACTACATCGAGGTGCACAAAGCCGATAAACCCAACGAAGGAACTTACCTTGTCCCCCGGATGCGCCGCGATGATTTTAATGAAAACGAAATCCTGAAAGACGAAAACGGCCACGATGCCATCATTAAAAAGGGAACTTTCGTGTATCGCCTCAGCGGGCGCGACCGCCAGAAATCGGCTTCGTACTACACCCCCGAAGTGCTCACCCAATGCACCGTAAAATACACACTCAAACCCATTCTCGAAAAATTGGACAAGGGTGAAATGAAAGCCCTGGAACTACTCGCGCTAAAATTGCTCGAACCGGCGATGGGCGCCGCGGCCTTCCACAACGAAATGATAAACCAGCTTGCCGAAGCCTATCTCAACTACAGGCAAAAAGAGCTGCGGGATGCCGGACGGGTGGAGTGGAAGGTGCAGCCCGATAAGTTCAAGGAAGAACTACAAAAAATCAAAGCCTACATCGCCACCAACAACACGTATGGCGTTGATTTAAACCCCACGGCCATCGAGCTGGGCAAACTGTCGCTATGGCTTAACGTGATTCACAAGGACATGGAAACGCCTTTCTTCAGCAACCGCCTGGCCGTTGGAAATGCCGTGGTTGGCGCATGGCTGAAGGTTTATCCTGTTAAAGAAATCGAAGAGGAATTAAATTCACTGGGCGGCCAATTGAAAAAACAACCCAACAAAGAATGGTGGGAAAAAGCGCCACGGCAGTTGGCATTTAAGCCAACCACCGATTACGATAAAATAAAACATGGCCGGAAACCGGATGAAATTTATCATTTCTTGCTGCCCGACAAAAACATGGTACCTTCGGCAGGCATTAAAATGCTGAAAGCCGAATATGACACCGAAGCCAGGGCCGTGGCCAACTGGAAAAGAGACTGGTGCAAACCACTCCGTAAAGGCGAAATCGAACAACTGAAACTGATCTGCAATAAAATTGATGAACTGTTGGCCGGATATTACCAGTTTCAGCGCTCCATTAACCTGGCAACCGCCAACAAACA
>CAZVTL010000407.1:0-2227 GCA_964630075.1 uncultured Tangfeifania sp. | reverse complement strand
AATACGACAATCTTTTCCATTTATCCGAACACGAAGTTATCCCTGTGAGGCACATTCTCTATCGCGGCGAAAAGGTTCATTTGATGGTGATGGAGATGCAGGCGCTTATCAAGGAAGCTGATGAAGATCCCGATGGTTTATTTGAGCAACGCTACAATGTTGAAGACGAAGCCCAGACCAATCCGCCACAACGATACCACCGTCTGCAATGGGAACGGGTTTTCACCCTTCCTGATGGCCTGAAAATATCCCCGGTGGTCATCAACAAAGCGATTTCGGAACTCTTTTTATTAGAACAGCACCTGCGCCCAAAATACATACTGCTGCTGGCCGGAAATATGATTTTCCTGCTCGAGCAGGAAAAATGGTTCCGGGGCAGTTACCTCCAGATTGATCTGGAAGAACTTTTCTCGGAAGCCACCGCCAGCCGCAATGCCAACTATTACGCACTGTTTTATTTCCTGCTGGGAAAAGAAACGCTTACACCCGACAGCAACATGGTGCTGCTGGATCAGTTGGACGAAGACAGCCACAAAAGCGCCTATGAAGTTACCAAAGATCTGAAAGAGGGAATCATTCACGCGGTGGAAGCCCTGGCCAACGAGGCGTTGTTTTACATGAAGCAAATACTTCACGAAGATTTTGATGAATCCGACGATACATTTGAGCACCAGATAAAAGACGACTGCCTCACCATCATTTACAGGATGCTCTTTATTTTTTATGCCGAAAGCCGCCGCGATGATTTAGACATTCTACCTGGCAATGACCCCATTTATAACAAAGGTTATTCACTCGAAATGCTCCGCGACCTGGAACAGGTGCCGCTTTACTCGGACAGTAGCCTGAACGGATATTTTTTCCACGAATCTCTGTCGGTATTATTTGAGCTGTTAAGCTCCGGCTATCGCGAAAGGGAAACTGCGGTTTACGACAAAGAACAGATTGCCGCCAACAACGACATCAAAATAAACAAAAGCTTTAAAGTAAGGCATATCGATTCGCCGCTTTTTAATAACCAGCGGTTGAAACACCTTGACAAAGTAAAATTCCGCAATAAAGTGTGGCAGGATATCATTTGCCGCCTTTCGCTGTCAAAACAGCAACGCGGACGGGCAAGAGGCCGGATTTCCTACGCAAACCTCGGCATCAACCAATTGGGCAGTGTTTACGAAAGTTTGCTGGCATACCGCGGTTTTTACGCCGAACAGGACTATATCGAGGTGCACAAAGCCGATAAACCCAACGAAGGAACTTACCTTGTTCCGCGGATGCGCCGGGATGATTTTAACGAAAACGAAATCCTGAAAGACGAAAACGGCCATGATGCCATCATTAAAAAGGGAACCTTCGTATATCGCCTCAGCGGGCGCGACCGCCAGAAATCGGCCTCGTACTACACCCCCGAAGTGCTCACCCAATGCACAGTAAAATATACGCTCAAGCCCATCATCGAAAAATTAGATAAGGGCGAAATGAAAGCCCTGGAACTCCTCGGCTTAAAACTGCTCGAACCCGCGATGGGCGCTGCAGCCTTCCACAACGAAATGATAAACCAGCTTGCCGAAGCTTATCTCAACTATAGGCAAAAAGAGTTGCGGGATGCCGGACGGGTGGAGTGGAAAGTGCAGCCTGATAAATTCAAAGAAGAACTGCAAAAGGTAAAAGCTTACATCGCTACCAACAACACGTATGGCGTCGACTTAAACCCCACAGCCATTGAGCTGGGCAAACTGTCGCTCTGGCTCAACGTGATTCATAAAGACATGGAAACGCCTTTCTTCAGCAACCGCCTGGCCGTTGGAAATGCCGTGGTGGGCGCATGGCTGAAGGTTTATCCTGTAAAAGAAATTGAAGAGGAAGTAAATTCCCTGGGTGGTCCGCTGAAAAAGCAACCCAACAAAGAATGGTGGGAAAAAGCACCCCGGCAGTTGGCATTTAAGCCAACCACCGATTACGATAAAATAAAACATAGCCGGAAACCGGATGAAATTTACCATTTCCTGTTGCCCGACAAAAACATGGTTCCTTCGGCAGGCATTAAAATGCTGAAAGCCGAATATGATGCCGAAGCCAGGGCCGTGGCCAACTGGAAAAGAGAATGGTGCAAACCACTCCGAAAAGATGAACTTGCCCAACTGAAACTGATTTGCAATAAAATTGATGAACTGCTGGCCGGATATTACCAGTTTCAGCGCTCCATTAACCTGGCAACCGCCAACAAACA
>CAZVTL010000406.1:0-2285 GCA_964630075.1 uncultured Tangfeifania sp. | reverse complement strand
TCATGCGCAACATGATGGGGCTATCCGGAGACGAAAAGGGAAACATTGCCTTGCAAAGTAAATCATTTGCCGACATCCTCGAGAAACAGGAGGATGCAGATGTACTCAACAACGTGATTCAGACCAAAAGCGGATTTCTGTTTGCCTTGATGAAAGGGGCTGTTGGACCTGACAAATTTGATGACTTTATCAGAGGCTTCCTGGAAGAGCGCAAATTCAGAACCATCCAGGTCGATGAGCTGAATACCGAGATGAGGGACAAATTCCAGTTGGATTTGGATCAGTATTTGCCCAAATGGTATACTTCACAGGCACTTCCGGGTTACATCGTCGTTGATACGAAAGCCTTCAAAATACAGAAAGACGATCAGGTCAAGACCGTTGTCTCCTTTGTTCTCACCAATACGGAGGAGATTGCAGGTGCCATCACAGTTACCTTCAGGATTGGAGGCTTTGGTGGTGGCGGCGGCGGACGAAGGATGATGATGGGCGGAGGCAGTTCGGATGACAACATTGAGAAAACGGTGGTCATTGATGCCAAGCAATCCAAAAGACTCACATTTCTCTTAAACCGGGATCCAAGGTCCATGACCATCAATACCTATGCTTCCCATAACCTGCCATCCACCATTTCCCAAAGGTTTGAAAAGATTGACATTGATCCCAAGGGGGAAGGATCTGATATGGAGGAGGTTATTCCCTATACGGAAGGTGCAGAGTTGAATGAGATCATCATGGATACCGAAGACAAGGGATTCAGAATGGAACAGCCTGTATCAAAAAGCTTTATCAAAAAGATTTTCACCAAGGAGGTACAGGAAGATGATTTCAAATACAAGGGGATGAACATGTGGAATCCATCCGTTGAGTGGACCCTCATTACCAATGAGCAGTTCTACGGAAAACAGATACGTTCTGCCTATTATTGCAAGGGGGGCACCGGAGAAAGAAAAGCAATCTGGAGTGTTCCGCTCAAAGAGGGCGGCTACTACAAGGTTTATGCCTACATTCCAAAAATACAGTCTGGATGGGGCAGAGACAACAACAATCAACCCGAAGAGAACTACAACTACAACGTTATCCATGATGATGGTACAGATCATCCTGTATTGAAACCAGATAACAGGCAAAGTACCTGGGTTGAGATGGGAAGTTACCATTTCTCCGGTGATTCAGCCCGAATTGAATTGACTAACAATACAAAAGCAAGGTCAATTTATGCGGATGCCATCAAATTAATCAAAGAAAAATAACTCTATTATAATTAAAATGAAGAAAGTCACTACATTCCTCTCTTTGGCAGGCCTGCTCCTCATTGGGCAGTTTGAATCTCAAGCTCAGACCATTCTTACGCTGGAAAAGGCGATGGAGATCGCAGTGGTTAACAGCCCGAGTATTCAAAGCTCCATACTCAACCTGGAGCGCACCACGGAATCGCTCAATGCCCAGCGCGCTGCCTTGAAATCTAAATTTGCACTGAATGTCCATCCGATTGACTACAGCAACAGCCGCAAATTCGACAGCCGCACCTCACAGTGGTTTACCAATGAAGTAATCAACTCTTCCGGAACTTTCAGGGTGGACCAGCCATTTCTGCCAACAGACGGAAAGATTTCGCTGATCAACACCTTCGGGTGGCAATCGAACACCTCCGAAGTGGCCAGCGTCACCAACTCCAACAAGGCTTTCTACAACAACCTCTACCTGAGTCTGACACAACCCTTGTTTACCTACAACCGGACCAAACAGACCATCAAGGGTTTGGAGCTTGACAATGAAAATGCGATGCTGAGTTATGCCATCCAGCGTCTGGCGCTTGAAAAGAATGTATCCCAGTTCTTTTACAATGTATACATCGCCCAGATGAGACTCACCATCAGTGAAGAGGAGAACCTCAACACACAAAAGAGCTACGAGATCATCAAAAATAAGGTGGATGCAGGACTTGCGGCCAAGGAACAGCTCTTCCAGGCAGAAGTAAACCTCGAGACAGCCAAATCCAGCATGGCTTCTGCCAGGGTTTCCCTCGAAAATGCCAAAGACCAGTTCAAGCAATACATCGGAATGGATATTTTCGAAGAGATTGCTGTCATGACCGATGTGCAGGTAACACCAGTGGTGGTCGACAGTAAAAAAGCCATTGAACATGGACTTGCCAGCAGGATGGAGCTTCGCCAGCGGGAGATCAACATCGAAGATGCCCAACTCACCTTGATCCAGGTGAAATCCATGAATGAATTCAGGGGTGATATGGCCCTCTCTGTCGGGGTATCCGGGGATGACCC
>CAZVTL010000405.1:1056-2305 GCA_964630075.1 uncultured Tangfeifania sp. | reverse complement strand
CAGCCATCATTCCGGCCATTCCTGCGAGAGCGAGGTTACGGGCCGGCACCATCTCCCCGTTGTAGTTCAGGATCAGGGAGATCAAAAATCCCGCAAGACTCCCCAGGAAGAGGGTAGGGGCAAAGATACCCCCGCTGCCGCCGGCGCCATTGGTGGTGGCTGTTGCAACAATCTTTACCAGCATGATGACAGCCACCAGTCCGATCAGAACCAGTTTGTCGTCCCTGTATTCGAAGAAGAGGGAGTTGTTGACGATGTGGTGACCCAGGTCGTTGACAATCTGGTTGATGGTAAAATATCCCTCCCCCCAGAGCGCAGGGAAAAGAAAGATCATGCTGCCCAATGCCAAGCCGCCAATGGAAATCCGCAGCAATGGGGTTTTTATTTTCTTCAAACTGCTTTCTATTAGTAGATTGCCTCTCGAAAAAAGGATGGAAAAGAGTCCGCAAAAGATACCTAACAAAATGTACCAATGGATGTTGGTGACTTTAAAAGCCTGGTCGATGTGAAAATTAAGTTCATGTCCGGAACCCATCAGGAAATAGGCCAGTGAGGCCGACGTAGCAGCAGAAATCATCAAAGGCAGGAGGGAGGCCATGGTCAGGTCGAGCATCAAAACCTCCACGGCAAAAAGGATGCCGGCCAATGGTGCCTTGAAGATCCCGGCGATGGCACCTGCGGCGCCGCATCCAATCAGTACGGTCATTGTACGGTAGTTCAGGTTGAAGGTCCGGGCAATGGTGGATCCGATAGAGGAGCCTGTCAATACTACCGGTGCCTCGGCCCCAACAGATCCTCCGAATCCAATGGTAATGGTACTCGAGATGATGGAGGTAAACATGTTGTGAGCCCGGAGGTACCCTTTCTTTCTGGAGATGGATTCCAGTACCTTGGTAACCCCATGGCTGATATCATCCTTTACGACAAATTTTACGAAGATGTAGGTGAGCAGAATCCCTATACCCGGATAGAGGAAATAGTGGTAGTTCTCTTGTAGGGCATCGAAATCCTCGGTCAGAAATTTGCTGGAGATGTGAATGATATTCTTCAGGAGGATGGCTGCAAAACCACTCAGCAGTCCAACAACAAAACTCAATACAATCAGTTTCTCCCGCTCCGAAAGGTGGGAGAAACTGAAGATTTTTGCTTTGCGAAGGATTTTATTGAAAAGTTGCATGTTCCGAAATTGGATAATGATTTGGCAGGATTCCCATAGTAAACATACCCATTTTTCTGAAATGCACAAAGC
>CAZVTL010000405.1:0-1003 GCA_964630075.1 uncultured Tangfeifania sp. | reverse complement strand
AATTTGAGTTAAGTTTTAAAGGTTTATGTTAATAAATTGTTTTCCCTGATTTTTGCTGGATACAATGTGAAAAAATAAGTATATATTTGTGTATAGGCTGTAACTTAACAGTCTAAAAATCAATTTAAAAAACCAAGATTATGGAACCTCTTGTTATTGTTGCAATTGCTTTTGTTGTTCTTTTCTTCTTTGCCGGAATTCGCATTGTCAGACCGACACACAGGGCACTGGTGGAGCGGTTGGGAAAGTACCATCACTTTGCCTCTTTCGGGTTCAACTGGATCATTCCTGGCATCGACCGGATGTTTGTCATCAATGTAACGGAGAAGATGATCAATGCCGAGCCGCAGGAGATCATCACCAACGACAACCTGAATGCCAGGGTGGATGCCCAGGTCTATTTCAAGATCAAATCAGATGAAGAGAGTGTAAAGAACTCCCAGTACAATGTAAATAGCATTGAATACCAGATTGTGAACCTTGCCCGTACCACCCTGCGTAACATCATTGGTACCATGACCCTGAAATCAGCCAACAGCGAAAGGGGTAAAATCAACAAGGAGTTGCACTCTACCTTGTTGGATGAAACCCGCAACTGGGGGATTGAGATCGTCCGTACGGAGTTGAAGGAGATCGATCCGCCAAAGGATGTGCAGGAGACGATGAACAAGATTGTGAAGGCAGAAAACGAGAAGATTGCTGCCATCGACTATGCCACTGCCACTGAAACCAAGGCAGATGGTGAAAAGAGGGCTGAAATCAGAAGGGCCGAAGGTATCAAGCAGGCGGCCATCTTGCGAGCAGAGGGTGAGGCGCAGGCCATCCAGCTGGTCAATGAGGCTGCTGAAGAGTTCTTCGTAGGCAATGCACAGCTGCTGAGAAGGATCCAGGCCATGGAGACCTCCCTGAAGGACAACTCCAAGATTGTGGTTCCGATGGGCTCCGACCTTGTCAATGTAATGGGGGAGATGGGAGGTATCATCCCGCTGAGGGAGAAGACAGT
>CAZVTL010000404.1:0-2308 GCA_964630075.1 uncultured Tangfeifania sp. | reverse complement strand
CATCATAGAGCTTCATCCAGGCCGGAAGACTACCGGTAATTTTGGTAACCGAAGCAAGGTCGTACAAATCATTCTCCCTCTCCGGAATAATCTGATCATAACCATGGTAACCATATGCTTTGTGAAAAATGACCTTCCCACTTTTGGCAACAAGTACATTGCATCCGGGAAAAGCCTGCTGGTCCAGTGCCTGTTTGACGATGGAATCTATCTGGAAGTTCAACTTGCCGGACTGGATCCCAACCTCTTCGGGAATGGTATATTTCAACCGGATTGGATTTTGGATCACTTGCCCCGCTCCATAGGAATAGATCCCGGCTACGGAAACGGGGAGCTTTCCGTTGGATCCAATGCCTCCAAAAACCAATTGTGCAGCTAGTTCCTGCGCCAAAGAGTCGTTTTGGTAAGCCACAACCAAACCATCTGTTGCAAATGGGGTTTTCAGCTCTCCCAAACCATAGGGATTGGCAAAGAGCACCGCGATGGATTGCCTCTTTTCCGAAAGAAAGCCTGCAAGGGATTCGAGCTCAGCAGTAATGCCATAAGGCCTCACGACCTTCTCTCGCTGGAGGATTCCAACCTGCAGGGAATGGCGGAGTTTACTTTCGTACATCGAATGTATTCCGGCAACAACCAGGTCATAATCCTTTAGCTTTGCCTGGATATCCAACCTTTCACGCTCCGAAAAATTCTGTCTTAGCTGGAAGAAGTCAACCTTGGTGTATTTTGCCAGCATCCGCTGAAATGGTGTTATTGTTTCACTCCCAATGGATAAAGCAGCAATACGCCGCTTTTCCAGTTGTTGTACCGGAATCAGTTCATTCCGGTTTGCAAGAATTGTAAGCGAAGATTCTATGATCTTGCGTTTGATCATTTCAGCCTGCGGACTGTTGATGTCGTTGACCAGGTTTTCCGTAGCTATTGGTTTCCGGCGATTCAGCCCGCACCAGAGTTTGGCAGCCAGGACTCTCCGGCATTTCAGGTCCATCTCCTCTTGCGACAACTCCTTTTTCTTCACCGCATCGGCAATGGCCAGGAGAGTCAAGGCTGGATCTGCCGGAAACTCCACCACATCATTGCCAGCCTTGAGGGCCAGAACCTCCTGTCTGCCGGGATTTTCATACCCTTTGGCACCCTTCATGTTCATGGCATCTGTAATGACCAGCCCCCTGAACTTCCACTCCTTGCGAAGGATCTGATCTACCACCCTGGAAGAGAGGCTGGATGGAAGCTCTTTGGTGGCGTCGATGGCAGGTACATGGAGATGGGCCGTCATGATGCATCCGATGCCAGCCCCGGAAAGTTTCCCGAAGGGATACAATTCGAGTGAATCCAAACGCGCTCGCGAGTAGGGTAGCAGCGGAAGGGTCAGGTGAGAGTCAGACTGTGTATCTCCGTGTCCTGGGTAATGTTTGGCCGTCGCCATGATGCCGTTTTCCTGAAGGCCATGCATGTAGGCCAGGCTAAAATCCGACACAAGTTCGCGCGATTCTCCGAATGAGCGCATGCCGATGATGGGATTCATGGGTTCGGTGTTGATGTCGCAGGTTGGACCCAGTGCGATATTGATCCCAATCCGTTTCATTTGTCTGGCCATCTCACCGGCCGCCTCCCTTACCAGGAAGGTGTCCCTGGTTGCCCCCATTGCCATGTTGTAGGGAAAGGGCATGATGCCGGGCAACCGCATGCCAATGCCCCATTCGGCATCCATAACTGCCAGGAGTGGAGTTGGAGAAATTGATTGGTAGAAATTGGTGAGGTTGGCTTGATTTACAGGATCTCCTTCAAAAAAGATGATACCGCCAAATCCATATTTCTTGATCAATTCAGCATCTTTTAGTTGCCTGCCGAGGTTGTTCTTCGCGGATACATCGATCCACACCAGCTGACCAATCCGCTGTTCGGTGGTGAGGGATTTGAAGACCGAATCCACCCAGGGATGATAAAGCAATTTCTCCAAATCAACCTGCGCTTTGGAAGATTGAGCCAAAACTACAAAAAGTACCAGTACCCATATTTTTTTCATCTTCTCATTTTTACATTTTTCTAATGATTTTTAAAAAATAAAATTGAAGAAATAAATATAGCTAAATTATCTATGTCATCTGAGTCGGCGTCGAAACAAATTAATCAATGCATTATTAATTTCAGAGTAAGCAAGCTCTTGTGCTGTTAATTCATTATCAACTGATGATTTTGTGATGTTTTTTGATGTACTATGAGTTTCAATTTCTAAGAACATACTCGCTATTGAAACAATTGTTGTACTACATTCAAATCCACCATTAGTATTTAAACTCCAATTAAA
>CAZVTL010000403.1:0-2320 GCA_964630075.1 uncultured Tangfeifania sp. | reverse complement strand
GATTGGTCAACTGGATACGCTCATACAAGACCTGGGAGCTACAATAAATCTGTCTATTGATGAATTGACCTCCTTCTATGCCCAAAATAGACTTGATTCATACGTTACTCCAATAATAAATGCCATGAGTCCGGGTAACAGGGACGGATTATTGTATTGGTCCAATACGGCCTCAGCCTATCAAAAGGATACGAATAAATATAAGAATAGCATGGAAGACTTGAAGGGATATGCTCCAAAATGGGCTGATAAAATCTATAACAGCTCCACAATGCCTTTGTGTATCCAGGGAATTCATGACCAGATTTGTCCACCTACTGGAGTTGGTAACAATGTTCTGAAGGCTTTTACAAAAACAATAATCGAAAATGGGAGGGGAGTAGTTCGTGACGAGATTGGTGCCATGAATGCCTATCAAACACTGGAAAGTTATTTTTTAACAGTGGTCAATTATCAATTTCAGGCGGCATCAGTCCACATGAATGCTGCTAAAATGTTTAGCACCAATGATCTGGATCTGGATGTTGTCTATTGGACTGAAGTCTTCTGCCCCACCATCCTGGAAGAGATAAAAGAGTTTCAAAAAAATGTTGACAATCTAGTTGTTAATCTTGCGGAATACAGGAGCCAGAATCGATTTGAACAGGATATGCAATACAGTGAAATGGGAATAGCTCCTGACAGGATGTTTTACCATGTTCTGGCGCGGTCGCAGTTTGTATCAAATCTTCTTTGTGCTTCGTTAGGAGTCACTTACAATAAAGTATCGGGACATATTTTAGTACCCACCAGATATTTATCAGCATTCAAAAAGCCTATTGACCTAAAGATTGGCAATATGATCGTCAGTTCGAAGGGTGATTCCATGCAGAGTATATTACCCTATACCAGCTGGAAAGATAACAGTTCAGGCAAAAAGGAGTGCAATCCGGCTTACATGTGGTCGGTGTTTCATTTTGCAGTCCCAGATTCAGGAAAGGATTGGACTTCCTCTTCAATGAAGCTGCAGCTGTTGGATGATCCTAAAACGACAGCGCCCTGGTCATCGACACCCTGGGTGCATTCGAAGCCTATTACCGGAGAAGTCACAATTCTCTACTATAACCCTATGAAAGCAGGCCAAAGTTCACCAACCAAGAATGATTCCTGCAATTTCCAGTTTGGTTATTTTGCCGGGTCCTGGCAATGGGGCGACCTCTATCTGTCCAATTCAACAAAGGATTCATTGTGGTACAAAATTACTAAACCGGAGAGTGATTACTATTTTGATTTCGAGAATTTTAATGAACATCTATTCGACCTGGAGGAACACTGTTTGACCACTGTTCCGTTTGCGGTAACCCACTCTGCCCATAACACATTTACCAAAGAAAAGGGAATCACTTTTTCACATCAGGACAATAAGACGGGATCGCTGACAGCGAACGGCAAAACTACTACTGCAAAAGAGTTCTATATCCTTGCAGATGGCCATTATGCTAAAGTAAGAACTGGCAATAACCTTCCTAAAAACAAAGGAGAGATCAAAGCATATGCCACCTACAATGTCTTCTATGGAATGGCAGGAAGTGAGGGTAATTTTATTACAGTGAACATTGGCACAAAACGAAAAATAGAATCTGTAAGAGTAGCATCGGCTAAATATGGCGTTCATGTGGATGAAGCAATCATGAATGGAGATATAGTAAGCAAAAAGTGGACGAGTCAGGTTGGTCTGACCAATTCAGGATTCGGAAGCAAAATACTGTCAACTGGGACCAATTATGAACCTGGAATCCAGTATTATTACCAAACTGTCAATCTTAAAAAGTCTGTCACTGCAAACGTTTCACTTTTGGCTGGTTATCAATTCGTTTATGAGGGCTACAATGACATGCAGTAGCTAATAATACCAAAGGGTCTTTCTTATCTGAAAGTAGAAAACTACACTAATTAAAAATGCAATGAATTTCCGGAAACATTCATGGATTATAATTGTTTTTTGGTTGTAGGTAAATATTTACTTGCCGACAATGGGTTAATTCGTGAAAGGACCCAATTGAATCTGTAGCAATGGAGAAGGACATTCATGAACGATTGTTTGGCCTGATTGGTAAATATTTTGGTTCCACGAGCGATTTGCCCGGCCAGCTCCGGGATTTTATTCTGGAGATCAATGAAACTTTCCAGAATCTGGAGGTCAAAACTCGACGGGAAAAATATCAATCCAGATACAGGGGCAAAGGATGATCCGGTGGCTGGTTCCGGGAATAATTACCAGGATACCTACAAGGCAGAAGGACTCAACAATTCGATTCCATGGTATGCAACAGTCGGCAAC
>CAZVTL010000402.1:0-2329 GCA_964630075.1 uncultured Tangfeifania sp. | reverse complement strand
ACTGATTTTCTTGTAATCACCCTTTACTGGGCCCTTTGGGGTGGGGGTTTTGATGGCGCTGAACTTCAGGTCTCCCATCCTGGGATAGATCCTAACAGTACCGAAGCCGGGCGTCTTTGGCTGTATTCCCCACAACTGCCGGGGTATGGTGTTGGCCGGAACGGCTCCCCAGGCATGGTTAAGGTCTGAGTTGGGCTTGTATTTCATGTCCCAGGCCTCCATGGCGATGGTGGATCCGAAACGGATCATGTTCCACCAGCTGCGCTCGGAAGTGGAGCGCATCAGGTCTAACGCATACTGGGTTTCTCCATAATTGTAAAGGCCATCCATCAAGAACTGGGCCCCATAGACGCTGCAGGCCATCCCGCGGGATTTGACAAATTCGGTGACAGATTTGATGCGATCGGCAGGTACGATGCCGAATGCCAAGGCCAGCATGTTCGAATGGATGGAGCTGTGAGTAGAACCTTCACCGTCTACATAAATCCCTTTGATGGGGTCCAGCAGTTTCTGGTTGATAGAGGCTTTTACCTTGGTCGCCATCCCTTCGAAATAGGCTTTGTCGGGTTGGTTGAGCACCTCCGCAATTTCTGCCATGATTCTCATGTTCTCGTAGAAGAAGCAGTTGACCACCGTATTGATGGGCATCATTTCGTGTCCGTCGCGTTCTCCCTCGGGTTTGGCCAGCTTCCATCCGGTATCTTTTTGTCCGGGCGGCCAGTCGACGATGTCCCTGAGTCGTTGTTTGGTGTCGGTGAAGCCAAGTTTCTGCATCAGCTCATCTGTTACTTTTCCGGAAGTGGTACTGATGAGTCCATCTTCGCGGGCAAGATCTACCAGTGTTTTGTTCCTGAGCGGACCGTAATATTTCTTCAGCAGGGTAAGATCACCCGAATAGTAGTAATCCTGGTACATCATCAGGGCGGTATGGAGCAGCCATTCGGTGGGCCAGGTCGGGTGGCTCATAAAGTGGACGATGGTTCGCTGTGCGAGCTCATACTCCTGGTCTGTACAGTAGTGCCCGAGCTGGTTGATGTAGGCATCTGCCTCATAGGGAATCCGCTCGCGGTCGCCATCGATGTAGAGTCCGGCGAAGGAGGTGGCCTTCATGGTGTACTTGCAGAGCTCCCAAACCTGGTTGAGGACCGTATCAGAGGAGGTAAAACTGCTCTGGCTTTCATCAAAGCGCCAGAAATAGGCCTTCTGCCTGAGGTCTGCGGTAGTAACCGGTTGTGAGGCATTCCTGATTTCCACATACCTGAAGGGGGTAATCACCCCGAAGGTATCGGGCAGCAATATGGCGGCCCCGGAGGTGTTCCGCTTGTCGGCAGGTAGTTTGAGGGTATAGCTGCCCTGGGAGGGGGAAACTTCCAGTTTAACCTCCTGGTAACGGATGGTTCCCCCGGGTTTTGGATCGATCCGTCCGTTGAGCAGCGTCTCACCAAGGGCTATGACAAGGGTTTCGGGCTTCGTCGCCCTGTATTTAAATTCCAGGTTACCAAAGGCATCCTTGCCAAAATCGGCCAACCAGGTACCATCTGTTGTTTTCGTCAGTTTGACCGGCGCAATTCTTTCCAACTGGAAGGGATTCTTTGAATTGACCGGAGTCAAGCCAAAGCTTTGAGCCATGTAACCGCACAACAGGAGCTGGAGGAGCACTATTTTTCTCATATCGGGTAAGTTAATTACGGTGTCATGAATTTCCAGCCCACTGTGCCAAGATTATCGGGCAACCCTTTCAATGCCCTGGAAACTGACCCTGCTAATTTACCCTTTTTATCGAAGTCAACAGTAATTTTGCGCCACGAAAAGGTGCCTTTTTCATAGTCAAAAGTTTCGCCATCATCGTCGTAGAGTTCGTAGCTTCCCGGTTTGTTTCCATAGCAACGGATTTCCAGGTCAAATTTCTCTCCCTTTGCAGGAGCATGGAGCATTGGCGGCATCATGGGTATGATTCCTCCCTCCTTTACAAATACTGGAATCTTGTCCAATCCGGCAGTAACTTTGATCACCTCACCTTCGCCTGCCAGTATGCCTGTGTAGAAATCGTACCATTTGCCTTGCGGCAGGATCACGGTTCTTTCGGTCTGACCCTTGAACAGCGGGGCAACCAGCAGGTATTCGCCCGCCATGTACTGGTCTTTGACCTCTTTGGTGACTGCCTCGGCATAAGGATTTTCACTCAGGTTGCTGTTTTTCAACTCAGTCTGTACTTTTGCTGCGAAACCGGGCTCGAGGTTCATGGCGCGGAAGGGAGGCGTTCCCTCGAAGTGGTATTTGGCAAATTCGGTGTAAAAATAGGGCATAAGCTGCATCCGCAGCAGGGCAA
>CAZVTL010000401.1:0-2334 GCA_964630075.1 uncultured Tangfeifania sp. | reverse complement strand
GTGGTCGAGGATTTTTGAATTGA
This sequence comes from uncultured Tangfeifania sp., assembly GCA_964630075.1. Taxonomy (GTDB): domain Bacteria; phylum Bacteroidota; class Bacteroidia; order Bacteroidales; family Prolixibacteraceae; genus CAINVV01. Next base: position 2,311 of record CAZVTL010000401.1, on the reverse strand, counting down.
AAAGAAGAATTTATTACCTTTCACCAATATGAAGATGGAAATTTTGACCACACTAAGCCTGTTGGCGATGCAGGCCATCGCTGGTTACTCCCAGAAAATGGCAATGGATCGTCCCAATATCCTGTTTTGCATTGCCGACGACCAGTCTTTTCCCCATGCGGGGGCCTATGGGTGCAAATGGGTCAAAACACCTGCCTTCGACAGGGTTGCCCGGGAGGGGATTTTGTTTACCAATGCCTTTACACCCAATGCGAAATGTTCACCATCCCGATCCTGCATTTTAACGGGAAGGACCTCCTGGCAACTTGAAGCGGCTGCCAATCATGTTCCCTATTTTCCGGCAAAATTTAAGACCTATGCCGAAACCCTGATGGAAAACGGTTACCATGTGGGCCATACCGCCAAAGGCTGGGCCCCGGGCGATCCTGGTATGATGAACGGCAAAAAGCGGGAATTGTTGGGGCCGGCCTACAACACCATCAAAACTGTTCCTCCGGCAAAATTCATCTCCGACATCGACTATACTGCCAACTTTGAGGCATTTCTAAATGATAGCAATCAAGGGAAACCCTTCTGCTTCTGGTTTGGCAGCACCGAACCACACCGGCCTTATGAATTCAGGGCCGGGACAGGGAAGGGCGGAAAATCAATTGCCGAGATAGAAAAAGTTTATGGTTTTTGGCCTGACAACGATACGGTTAGAAATGACCTGCTGGATTATGCCTTCGAAATTGAATATTTTGATTCCCATATTGGAAAGATGTTGAAAGTCCTGGAAAATAAGGGATTACTAGAGAATACCATCGTCATCATCACGGCAGACAATGGAATGCCTTTCCCGCGTATCAAGGGAAATGGCTATATGTTGTCCAACCATCTGCCCCTGGCCATCAGGTGGCCCAAAGGCATTTCCAATCCCGGTAGGGTGGTCAGTGATTTTGTGAGTTTTACCGATTTTGCCCCTACATTTTTGGAGGTAGCCGGAGTGGCAGCCTCCCTAAGCGGGATGGCGGAAATGGAAGGGAAAAGCCTTTTGCCCCTCTTGTCTGCAAAACAAAAGGGGAAATTTCGGGAATTCATGGTCATTGGCAAGGAGCGCACCGATTTGGGGCGACCGGATGATCTGGGTTACCCGATTCGGGGAATTGTCAGTGAAGAGTTCTTGTACCTGAAAAATTATTTTCCGGATCGATGGCCGGCCGGTAACCCTGAGACCGGATACATGGACTGTGATGGTTCACCTACCAAATCCTACATCCTGAATGAGCGGCGGTCCAGGGGGAAAAGCTATTTCTGGGAGCTGAATTTTGGGAAACATCCGGGGGAAGAGTTGTACCTGCTGACAAAAGACCAGGAGTGCACAGAGAATCTGGCGGATCAGCCGGAATATGCCAGCCTTAAAGCCAAGCTGGTTAGCCAAATGGAGAAAAAGCTCCGGGATGACAAGGATCCCCGGATTTTGGGGAAGGGAGAAATTTTTGATACCTATCCCTATTCGGAGGAGAAGCAACGGAACTATTACAACCGCTGGCTGTCCGGAGAGAAAATGAGTGCCGGCTGGATTGAACAGACGGATGTGGAGCCTCCCGGATTGGTCAAATAGGATTACCAATAGGGTCGTTGCACAACTTTGGCAGCGGCCGATGTAAGCAATTTAATTTGGAAAAATACAGTTAGATTTTTATGAAGATAAAAATTTTTGCCGGAATCATCGGTTGTGGTACAATGGCGATGAATCTCCCATGGAACCTTTCAGCGCAAAGCGCAGTACCAAAACAAAATATTGTGGTCATCATCACCGACCAGCAGTCGGCTGATGCCATGAGTAACCGGATCGGTACCCAATACCTTAAGACTCCGGCCATGGATTACCTTGCCAACCATGGGGTCACCTTTACAAGAGCCTATTGTGCCAATCCGCTGTGTATTCCTTCGCGTGCCTCCATGTTTACAGGTCATTATACACACCAGGTCGGCATCCAGTCCAATGACAGCGAAAAGAAGCTTGATCCTGTCACATTTGAAAACATGGGTTTAATTTTTCAGAGGGCGGGTTTTGCAACGGGCTATGTTGGGAAATGGCACATGCCATATGACATGAAGAATCAGGCATCCCATGGTTTTGAGTTCTTGGCTCACAACAGATCGGTAGGGATGGACTCCATCATCGCAGGGGATGCCATCCAGTTTCTGAAACAGTCGCAGACCAAGCCATTTTTATTGGTTGCCTCCTTTTGCAACCCGCACAATATTTGCGAATGGGCCAGGGGACAAAAACTTCCCGATGGCTCCATTGGGGATCCCCCTGCTG
>CAZVTL010000400.1:0-2336 GCA_964630075.1 uncultured Tangfeifania sp. | reverse complement strand
CACCAATCATTAAAATTGCTGTAATTGCTAAAATCTTTTTCATTTTTATAGTTTTGAAATTTAATAAATCACTTTTTTTTAACCGCAGAGTTTCGCAGAGTTTTTCGCAGAGGACCGCAGAGTCTCTGCGGTCCTCTGCGTGTATTTCCTCTGCGGTTCTCTGCGTTAAAATTCTATTTCATCAAAATCCCTTTTGTTGTCAATACCTGTTTTCCAGATGTTAGTTTCACAACCACAAATCCTTTTAAATTCAACTCCAAAGTTGTGAGATCATCCAAAACTATTGATTTCGACAGCAGCCTTTGCCCGGCAGGATTGAAAACCTCCAACAATCCGGTTTGTCCGGCAAGGCTGGGTGCATTGATGTAAACCGTATTTCCGCTAATCCACAAATTGCCTGGCTGGCTTTCTGTTTCATCAATTCCGATAGTTCCTCCAAAAACCAATTTGAAACGGGTGGCAGCATTCTCAGGATTGTGAATAAAGGTATAAACCGGTTGGTCGCGAAGGTTGATAGTTTGGTTGGTGAGTTCATCTTTGAGGAAAATGGTTAACCAGGTGCCGAAACTTTCGATACCTGTTGCCGAAAGGGTTACCTGGCCAGTAAATTTGGTTTCGAAATTCATATCTACTATTTGTTGATCCTGGAACACAGGCAAATTGTTGATGCTGAAACGGGTGTCGCCCAACTTTGTACAAAGTTGCGGCGCATCTTCCAGTCCGTTAATCTTTAATCCGTCAATCTGCAAATCGAAGTCTTCGGTAGCTTCTTCGCCAAACCTGACAACTGTTTCGTCTGAATACCCATTGGCAGTGGCTGTTATTGTCAGTTGGTTTTCGATGCCGTCCGATTTGTAAAAAGCCTGGCTGCTATTGGTACGGGCTGTATTGTTTACTGACAGCGTTGGTGAGGCCTCGTTTTCAGCCATTACCATGAATGCCTGACCTACCGGAATATAAGCTGTTGCAGAAGATGCAACAGTTGAATAATTACCGGTTGCCGCATTCCAGATGTAGCAGGCTCCGCCTATGCCGGCAGATTTGCTCCACCCTGCACTGGCGGTGTTCCAAACTATGGATGATGGGTAAGGATTGGGTACGAGGTTAAAAGTATAAACTCCTGCTCCTGAATGACCGGTAAGCGCATAAGTGTATGTTCCATTGTTCAGGTTTCCTGTGAAAGTGTATTCTTTTGAATCGCCCGGATAATAGATCATGTAACCTTTGTTGGTAAATAAAGGCGTGGTGGTGGAAGTGCCTGAAGCAACCCATTTACCGTAATGATTGGGTGTATTAAGTTGGGTCGGATCAAGATCGTACAGGTAGGAACCTAAGAACAGACTTGAAGTTGGCTCGGTGTATTGCGTTGGAATCGAAACAAAATGATATTTACCGGCAGTCAGTGAGGCGCTTCCTGTAATCGTCTGTTTTACGGTTGCGGCCACATTATTGGAGTTGTGGATAAGTGATCCGCCACTGTTGATGACCAGGCCATCAACTCCTCCACTATTTGTGATGGTACCATTGGTGGTGAGCGAACCACCGGATTCAATGGTCAGGCTCGCATTTGCCTGAACGGTAAGGTTGTTGCAACTAATACTCTGACCGGTTGCAATCGCCGGGAAATGAGTAACACCCAAGGTTGGAATTATTGCGTCATACAAAGCTGTGGGAACGATGCTGTTGTCCCAGTTGCCTGTTGTGTTCCAATTAGAAGAAGTTCCCCCAACCCAGGTTGAAGTAAATAATTCGGCAGCCATCCATCTTGAAAAATCATTGATACCCGACAACGTGATGGTATTTGCAGAGGTGTTTACCGTCCCGCCAGCCCTGGTGTATGTAGTACCGCCATTGGTTGATTTGTAGAGAAACAGATTAGATTCGGTAAGACCATTCAGTTCGGCATCTTTGTAATTGAAAACCAGTGTGGCATTCAGCCCGGTATTGTTCGCAGGTGCGATATCAAAATATCGCAGTACACTGTTGTTTCCGTTCCAGCTCTGGTTGGTGTGCCCGCGGGTAATGACGGTACTTCCCATATCTGAAGCTGTCGTAATTACAGCACCCAGACCGGCAACATTTACTGCCGAAATATTGCTCAGGTTCCGGGTGGTGGTAATATTCCCGGTTGTACCCAAAAACCTGCCCGAAGCTTCATTGAGCGTGATTTCGTTGCCCAGTGTAATGGTTTGCCCATTGAGATTAATATCATTTTCAAGGTTCAGGTTGCCATTGGCATTAAAAGTAACCGGATCGTTGAACGGGATTGCTTTGATACCGATGTTTCCTGCCGTAAAGCTGCCGATGGTTATTCCCGAAAATCCATTCACAAAGTT
>CAZVTL010000399.1:0-2368 GCA_964630075.1 uncultured Tangfeifania sp. | reverse complement strand
GGCCGTTTGCCGGATCATCCCGCCTGGGGTAATCGTGGCAGGTGACGATGCAGAACCTGAGGTTGCCAACTACTCCCGGATCGGGGGGTGTCTGGAAGAAACCATCGATGCTGTCGCTGATGGCAGCGGTTTCGGAGGCACGTGCATACAGTTTCACCACATATTCGGTACCGCTTTTCAGCTTTTCGAGTCTCCACTGGTGGGTGAAATCCATCTCTGGGTTGACCCTCATCCAGTCTGATTCCACCTTTTCTGCGGGAGCATTATGGGGGAACCACAAGAGTTTTACCTGACCATTGGCTCCCGGGCAGGCGCCCTCCATCTGCTCGAGCGCATAGCCATCGGGCAGCTGTTCCTTCATGATCTGCTCCCTGTCTGTCAGCTTGCCCAACTTATTTGCCTCCGTTTGGGGAAGTTTGAAGGGTGGTCCGTTTCGGTTCAATTCCGCTGTTTTTGTCAGTCGTGTCCAGATTACAATGGAGTGCTGGTCGGCCCAACCGTTGCGGAAACCATTGCCGAAGAAGGGCCCCTCTTTCTGCGATGGATTGGAGCAAGCCAATATCATCGAAATCAGAATGGATAAACTGATGATGGTGGAAAAAGTTCGGCTCATACTATTTCATTTTTTGCCAGAAAGCGTACCCATATTAAGCGTCAAAACGCCTCCCTTTACCAGATCCTGATGTTGGAGGCTGGAGGCATTGACCGGTTTACCGTTGAAATCGGCCGAGCCAATGCACCTGTTGGCATCACTGTTGTTGATGGCTTTGATCGTCAGCAACTTACCAGGATAGTACTTCTGGTTGAGTTGGATGGTAACCGTATTGAAAATCGGACTTCCCAGTTGGTACTGCGGATTGGCCTCCGTACCACCGGTCATCTGAAAGAGACCGATCTTGTAAAGAACGGCAAGCGTACCCATCAAACCCTGGTCCTCATCGCCGTTGTAGCCGGTAGCCGGGGAGAGTCCGCTGAAGGCGGCATTGACCACCTCCCTCGACCAATGCTGGCTCAGATCGGGTCTGCCCAGCATGCTGAAAACGAAGGCAGTCTGGATGGAGGGTTCGTTGCCATAATTGATCGGAATCCTGCTGTATTCGGGGTGAAGCTCTTTGCTATGGGAAGTACCTGAAGTGAAGCCCAGCTTTTTGGCCTCCACGAAGCATTCCTCCAGTTTTTTGATGGCGATGTTGTTTCCGCCCATCAATTTGGCCAGACCCGGAAGATCCTGCGGGACAAACCAGGTAGCCTGGGCGCTGTTGGACTCTACAAATCCCTTGTTAACCTGATAAGGATCGAATGGGGTGAGCCATTTGCCATCGACTCCCTTGGGACGGATCCATCCGGTTTCGGGGTCGTAAAGGTTTTGATAGTTTTTGGAACGCTGGATGAAATAGCTGTAATCTTCTGTGTGTCCGAGCGCCTTTGCCATCTGGGCCAGGGTCCAGTCCTGGTAGGCATATTCGAGGGTCATTCCGGCACCGCTCTGGTGGAAACCATCGTTCTTGTCAGGAAATGGAAAGGGGACATATCCATTTGCGATGTAATATTTCAGTCCGCCACCCACTGCCGTCTTAAACTCGTAGCCAGCCCTTTCCATGATGCCGCCGGGCATGTGGTTTTTCTTCAGTGCCTGGTATATCTCCTCCCCGTTCTCCTTGATGATTCCCTTTTGCCAGGCGCTAACAACGAATGGGGTAGTAGAGGCGCCCACCATCACGAAGGTATAATTTCCACCCGCAGGGCCCCGGGGGATCATGCCGCCATCCTTGTAATACTGCATCATGGAGTGGACAAACTCTTCGGCGATTTCGGGGTAGACGAGACTCCACAAGGTATTCAGCGTCCATTGTGCACCCCAGAAGGCATCGAAATTGTACTGGTTGAAGAGGGGTTTGCCAGCTTTGTCGCAAGGCAACCGTTTTACCAGGAACTTGCTTCCGGTATTATCCGGGTAGGCGCCGTTCACATCGCTGATGGTCCTGCGTCCGAGGATGGAGTGGTAAAGGTCGGTATAGAAGCGTTGCTGTTGTTCTATGGTTCCTCCCTCGATCGCTATTCTTGAGAGCATGCTGTTCCACTCCTCCTGGGCCTCCTTCACAACTTTGTCGAAATCCCAGTGCGGCAGTTCGCTTTTCATATTGATGCCGGCATTCTCCTCCGAAGTGTATGACATGGCTGCCTTCATCATCAGCTGTCCGGAAGGCAGATCGAAAGAGACCAGGTAATTTCCTGTGTTCGGGTCTTTTTCAATGTTTTTGATATCTGCGTTGAAATCGATCCGGAAATAGACATTGAGATCTTTTGGTCTTCGGCGGGTGGGCGCATTGACCACACTCCCTTTCAGGCTGCGCGGTCCGGATTTCTC
>CAZVTL010000398.1:0-2389 GCA_964630075.1 uncultured Tangfeifania sp. | reverse complement strand
GTTATTCTATAAGGCTTTGAAGATAGTTTTATCAACTATTTTTTGCAATTATATCACAATGAACCATCATAGGCATCAATCACATTGTTTTTAAGCGGAGACCTGTCCACTTTGAGGTAATATTCGATAAAATCAATATTTCTGGCTATAAAATGGAAGGATAAATCATTGGTGAAAAAGAAATTAATCTCTGCTTTGCGACTTTCAAGAAGCTCAATATCGGCCACAGGAGTTCGCATTAACCGATTAAGCATCTCTTGCCCACCTTGCGTAACAGCCCTGTTGTAAAAGGAAAATATCGACTTTTCGTCTTTCCTGTTGCCAAATAATCCAAGATCTGAAATGGTTTGCCTGTCTATGTCAAAATTCATGCAAGGAAATAATTGCAATTCATGGATAGAATTTAGTGGTCTGCTAATGTAATGGATTGTAAAATAGCCTGTTGTTAAAGAAGATTAATTGTTATGTTAAAAATGTGGAAAAATGTAATGGATGTGATTCTGGTCAACGGATATCCAACCTGTCGCTAAAAACTCCAAAGCTGGAATAATGAAAGAAAACCCTTTGCAATCGTTGATTTCAAAGGGTTTTCTTTCATTATTCAGTGATAACTATTTCCCTCCCTGCCCCTGGTAATACTTCATTGCTTCGGGAAGCTTAGCAGTAATTTTGGTAATCCGGTTCTGGTCGAGCGGGTGGGTACTCAGAAACTCGGGAGGCTTGGATCCGCCATTTTGGGCCATGGTTTTCCAAAACTCAACACTCTGGCTGGGATCGTAGCCGGCCATGGCCATGAAAAAGAGGCCCATCTCATCGGCTTCGTATTCATGTGTCCTGGAAAACGGCAGCATGTAACCAACCTGCGAGCCGATGCCAAAGGCGGCCATGGCCAGCATTTGGGTCTCCTGCGGCTTTTCAGCGAGCGCGATGGACAAACCTGCGCCAACACCCTGGGCGACCAATTGTTGACTCATTCTTTCACTTCCGTGCCTTGCAATGGCGTGGGCAATTTCATGACTCATCACCGTAGCCAGCTGGGCATCATTCTTCATGAGCGGAAGAATACCTGTATAGACGACAACCTTTCCTCCAGGCATGCACCAGGCATTGACACTCTTGTCTTCTACCAGGTTGAACTCCCATTTGTATCCATCCAGGTAGGAGGAAAGACCTTTGTCCGCCAGATATCTGGCAACCGCCGCCGCAATGTTGGCCCCTATTTTTTTGACCCTCGCTGTTTCAGTTTTGTTGGTGGAAACTTTGTTGGATTTCAAAAACTGATCGTACTGGGTCAGGCTCAGGGCCATCACCTCCGATTCACTGACCAGGCTCAGCTGTTTGCGGCCGGTCAGGGGGACCGTTGCACAAGAGGCAAGAAAAAATGCCAGGATTAGGGCAGTTTTTGGTAAAAATAAATTCTTAATGCGTTTCATACAGCACTCACAATTATTATTTGTATCCTAAAAATTTCGAAAATCTAACCAATAATCGCTCTATCAATTTTCAACTCGCCACTTTCACTTCTCTTCTTCCAGCTTTCGTTCCTTCCGTCCGATTCCCAATATTTCTCCTTTTTCTGCAAGCTACCGCGGACGGTGAACTCCCTCCTTCTTCAACCCGGGGTTCCGCTGCGCTCCACCCCGGGCTACCAACATGCAGCCGCGCTGCGGCTGGATTCATGCTGTAATAATCTGGTGGTCAAAAACGGACATCTCTGCCATTAAAAATCTGACGGGACTTTCAACTATCAGAAATACAATCGATCAGGAAGATATGCGCCCCCCGCCGGGGTCGAACAATCAGCTAAATAAACATTTTCTATAAACATGCGACCTCCCTGAGGTCCATAAAATCTTTCATTGAGTCTATAACTGACCCTAATTAAGAATTGTAATCCATTGTTGATTGAAAATTTTCTTCTGTCAGCTACTTAACTATAAATCTTGTGCTTGTTGGAAAGTAATGTATTGTACAACAGCGAGGCAATGGTCATCGGTCCTACGCCACCTGGTACCGGGGTAATGTAGGAGCATTTGGGGGCCACCTCATCGAATTTCACATCGCCCTTCAGCTTGAAGCCGGATTTGGTCTGGTCCGAGGCCACCCGGGTGGTCCCGACATCAATTACCACGGCACCCTCCTTCACCATATCCCCGGTCAGGAATTCTGGCATTCCAAGGGCTGCCACGATGATGTCCGCATTGAGGCAAATCTCTTTCAGGTTCTTGGTACGGCTGTGGCAGAGGGTCACTGTACAGTCCACCCCTTTTTGGGAGAGCAGGATGCTCATCGGGCGACCCACAATGTTGCTGCGACCAATCACCGCACAACTCTTGCCTTTGGTCTCAATCTTGTACCTGCGCAAAAGCTCCATAATGCCAAACGGGGT
>CAZVTL010000397.1:0-2395 GCA_964630075.1 uncultured Tangfeifania sp. | reverse complement strand
ATGCTAAAACAAAGTGTATTGACTTCCCCTTCAATCATCCATCCCACTTAGTTTTTCATCCGTCATGCCAAAAACGTGACACTAAATTTACAACTATGGGATATTTATTTACCTCAGAATCAGTATCAGAAGGTCATCCGGACAAAGTCGCGGATCAGATTTCGGATGCAGTATTGGATGAGTTCCTTGCATACGATCCTAAATCAAAGGTGGCCTGCGAAACAATGGTCACCACGGGTCAGGTAATCCTGGCAGGTGAAATCAAATCGGAAACCTATGTGGATGTGCGTGAAGTTGCCCGCGGTGTTATCAACCGGATTGGCTATACCAAGGCAGAATACCAGTTCGACGGCGACTCGTGTGGCGTACTGACGGCACTTCATGAGCAGTCTCCCGACATCAACAGGGGGGTAGAACGGGCCGAACTGGAGAACCAGGGCGCTGGAGATCAGGGTATGATGTTCGGTTATGCATGCAGTGAAACCGACAATTACATGCCTTTGCCACTTGAATTGGCCCATGCCTTGCTCAAGGAACTTGCCAAAATCCGCAAGGCAGGCAAGGAGATGACCTATCTCCGTCCCGATGCCAAATCTCAGGTTACCATCGAATACGACGACAACAACCAGCCGCTTAAAGTGCATACCATCGTCGTTTCTACACAGCACGATGACTTTGATGCAGATGATGTCAGGATGTTGGCCAAAATCAAGGAGGATGTTCAGAATATTCTGATTCCAGCTACCAAAGCAGTGCTTCCGGTCCGTATACAAAGGCTTTTTGAAGCTGGATACATCCTGCATGTCAACCCTACCGGGAAGTTTGTCATCGGCGGACCACACGGAGACAGCGGACTTACTGGCCGCAAAATCATTGTAGACACCTATGGTGGCCGCGGGGCACACGGTGGCGGTGCTTTCTCGGGCAAAGACCCATCCAAGGTTGACCGCTCTGCCGCCTATGCCGCCCGTCACATTGCCAAAAACATGGTGGCTGCAGGGGTTGCAGGCGAAATCCTGGTTCAACTTGCCTATGCCATTGGGGTAGCCCAACCTGTAAACATCTATGTCAATACCTACGGATCTTCCAAGGTGAGCTTGCGCGACAACGAAATCGCAGACAAGATCAATGCATTGTTCGACCTCCGGCCCTATGCCATCGAGCAACGGTTGAAACTCCGCAATCCGATTTACGAAGAGAGTGCATCCTATGGTCACATGGGTCGTTCGCCGCGTACCATCATCAAAAAATTTGAGTCCGCTTATTTTGGAAACAGGGAAATAGAGGTCGAACTCTTTACCTGGGAGAAACTCGATTATGTTGACAAGATCAAATCAGCCTTCGGCATTTAATTAGCTGATTATCTATATTTTGAAAATCCCGTTGCATCTTTCTGCATCGGGATTTTCTTTTTAGTCCATTCTTGTTTCTTCTTTTTTTGGTGTAACTTATGGTATTATAGTATAGCGTTCAAAAATTAACAATGATCTTGAATTAAATATTATGGCAAATACCTATTCACAAATTTTTATGCATTATATTTTTGCAGTCCAAAATCGGATTTCACTAATTAGTAACAACTGGCAAGTGGATTTGTACAGATATATGAGTGGTATTATAACAAATAATGGCCACAAAACATTTGTTATTAACGGAATGCCAGATCACGTTCATGCGCTTGTAAGTATGAATCCAAAACAAGCACCCTCTGATTTAATGCATGATGTAAAGCGAAGTTCCTCTTTGTGGATAAACGAAAACCGTTTGATTCCGGGTAAATTTTCATGGCAAGAAGGCTTTGGCGTTTTTAGTTACGGGAAATCACAAGTTCCCAGTATTGCTTCTTACATTGAACAACAAAAGCAACATCATGAAAGACAAACATTCCTGGATGAATACATTCAATTCTTAAGACTATTCGAAATTGAATTCGATCAACGATACATCTATAAACCATTGGAATAAAAACATTAATCCCCTACGGGGAAGAATTTTCTCAAAACTGTTTTTCTATTGATATATATTCCCTACGGGAAACATACCACATCTAAGTCGATCAATCTGCAAACCCAAATTTTCCCAGTCAGAGGATAAATGTCGGAAAGAATGATCTGCATTTTTCCCTGTCAGGGGATATATATCAATAGAACAAATGAATCATATGATCATTTCCCCGTCAGGGGATAAATATCAATAGAATGGGATAGTTTGATATCACAATATTTGAAACCAAACCGCGGTGGCAATGGATTTCTACCAGGCTCTGCAGGAATTGGCTGTCAAAAAGGCAATCCCCCGAAAAACCTTAGGCAAACTTGCTGACATCAACAATGTATATAATAAACATTTCAAACATTTCAAACATTTCAAACATTTCAAACATTTCAAACATTTC
>CAZVTL010000396.1:0-2395 GCA_964630075.1 uncultured Tangfeifania sp. | reverse complement strand
GTTGCCGGGTGTAGGGGTTGCCCCAAAGCAGTAGGGTTCATTGCCCCAATAGTTGCCGTTGTCCAAATTGTAAGGGTAGTTGTTAAGTGTTTCATCGGCAAAGAGATATTTATTCCACGCCCCACCCTTGTCGGGGTCCATGATACAGTTGTACATCTCCTCCACGAAGCCCTGGAAACTGGTGAAGTTTCCGTAAACATCTTTTTCTGTGATACTGGCCTCGGGAGCTTTGTTAAGGTAGTCTTCACAAGCAGTTGAACCCAACATGAGCATCAGGAAAATGAGGCCGGAATATAGGTAATGATTTATCTTTTTCATTTTCTTAAGTGTTAAAAAGTTATTTCAAGTCCCAAGTTGATCTTCTTAACTGTAGGATAGGCTCCTTCTGTGGCGTTACCCCCAGTATAGGTCTGCTCCCTGTCGTCGGGCAGGTTTGACCAGAAGAAAAGGTTGTTTCCGTTCAAAAAGAGTCTCAGGTTAGAGAATCCTGCGGCCTTGGCCCAGCGAGCCTCGTTGAAAGAGTAGGAAACCTCCAGGGTTTTCAACCGAAGGTAGGAGGCATCGTATTGGTAGTAATCCCCAACATTCTCTGCAAGGGTTTTCCACCTGGGAAGGAAAGAGCTGGCATTGGGATTGTCTTTTGACCAATAATCAGCTACGTGTTCATATAAGATATCGGTATCGTTTGCATAATTATTGAAGGAGACAAAACGGTTGGCATTGTTCACACCATAGAACTGGATCATGAAGTTAAAACCTTTGTAATTGGCTCCCAGCGAAAGGCTTGCTGTATTTTGCGGAACTTCTGAATAGCCGAGTGGAGGGGTGTCTTCACTGCTCTTGATGATACCGTCAGCGTTAAAGTCTACCAAATCATAATATCCCGGCAATTTCTCCAGATCGCTGTTCTCGGTAGGAATACTGGCATAGATTTCATCCCAGTTGTTGTAGAAACCCGATGCCATCAAACTACGCTGCTGTCCGATCGGATAGCCTTTGGCTTTCAGATAATTGTATTGCAATGGCGGGTCGTCCCGTTCGATGATCTCGTTTTGGTTGTGGGAGATGGAGAGGTTGGCCCAGGTAGTCAGGTTGTTGTTGATCTTTTTGTTGAAGCCCAACTCGATTTCAATACCTTTGGATTTTACCTGTCCCAGGTTGGCGCTCGGAGGGGTCTGACCGAAGAAGGGAGGTATATTTCTCTGGGAACCTGACAACAAGATGTCTGTTCTGTCTTCTGTATACATGTCCACATCCAGGGTAAAGAGGTTTTTCCAGAATCCCATTTCGAATCCAAGGTTGGCTTTTAAGGCTGTTTCCCACTGGATATCCGGATTTCCGATCACAGATTGACGGTACATGGTGTAAGGGCTTAAACCATTGGTGATTTCATTCAAACCGCTCCTGCCGCCATAGGCAAACTGGGAGTCGTACAACCAACGGCTGCCGCTGACTTTGTCATCTCCTACCTTACCCATACTGTACCTGACTTTGAATTTGTTCATCACGTCGACATTGTAAAATTTCTCGTTGGAGAGTACCCAACCCAATGCGACGGATGGGAAGAAGTCGAAACGGTAGCCCGGGCCAAACTGCTCGGATCCGTTGTAGGCCCCGTTCACCTCCAACAAATACTTGGATTTGTAGTCGTAGGTGGTACGGAATACCCAGTCCTCACGGTAGTTCTTGAACATACTGCCCGATGCATACTCTTCACGTTTGAAGAGTCCCATTCCTGTAAACTTGTGAGAACCAAAAGTCCGATCGTAATTCAACTGAAACTGGTACATCAAACGACGGTCAACAGGAATACCACTGCCGAAGTTTTGACCGTTGCCCACTTCCTCTTCCCTGATTGACCATGGTCTGATGACCCAGCTGTACTCTTCGTCACTGATCGGGAGCAGCATGGTATATTCGCTTGGATTCTGGGTAGGACCCGTGTATTTCATTGGATAGATCTGTGTGAAACGAACATTGGTGCCCGCTTCATTCGCTCTGGCACTGTTGCCAATGTCGTAAATACCACCCTCAGATCGGATGCTGTTGTCATAATACAAGGAAGCTTTGGCATTCAATCCTTTGGTGATAAAGGAGAGATCCTGTTCGAGGTTGAAGTCTGAGTTCAACTGAGTGGTCCTTGTCTGCCTTAACCCAATATTGTAGACAATGGCCAGCGGATTGACTGTATTGTTACCACCCTCCTGGTAAGCACCCCAACGATTATCCTTGTACATGGGAAGGAAGAGGTTGGGAGCCAATCGGTAGGTGGCGCTCCACATCCAGGCGTCAGCCCTTGAAGTACTTCCTTCGTTGTTGTAATTGGTATTTTTCTGACTATAATAGCCTGCCAGACTTATTTTAAACTTGGTGGTATTGGTCAGCTTGATGTCGA
>CAZVTL010000395.1:0-2404 GCA_964630075.1 uncultured Tangfeifania sp. | reverse complement strand
AGGCTTATATGCCTTATCCGTTAAATAATCTTTTTGTAAACAACAGCGACATCCGTAATGAACTATTTCTGGTGGGGAATGCCAAATTCACCATACCATGGGTAAAGGGATTAAGCTATGACCTTAACTATTCAAATACCTATTCTACGAGGGACAACAACACTTACTATCCGGTTACCACACCAGAGGGAGCAGGCAACAAGGGACAGGCCATCAAGAACCCCTACGAGGAAAGGAATTCGGTTCTCAACAACATCGTCACCTATTTAAGGTCATTTGGCGACCATCAGGTAAATGCGACCTTGCTCTACAGCAGTGAAAACAGACAGGCACAAGGCTCCACGCTGAACGCGACCGGATTTGACAATCCTGTACTAGGTTACAACAACATGGGACTTGGAACAGTGGCGACCGTTGCTTCAACAGCCTGGGAGGAAAATAGCATCTCCTACATGGCAAGGGCCAATTACACCTACAAGAACAGGTATATCTTAACAGGAACGGTGCGCAAAGACGGTTTCTCCGGATTCGGTGAGAACAACAAATATGCCACCTTTCCATCCCTCTCGCTGGGCTGGGTTACCTCTGACGAAAGTTTCATGAAAAACCTTGATTGGTTGTACCTGAAACTTCGCACCTCCTACGGTAAAAACGGGAACCAGGGAATCGGGCGCTATTCCAGTTTTTCACGGATGGCAGCCACTGCCTATGTTTATGGACCAACTACCGCCATCGCAGTTTACCCAAATACCCTGGGCAATTCGGATCTGGGCTGGGAAGCCACCTCCTCTTTCAATGTGGGTATTGATTATGGCTTCCTGAAGAACAGAATCTCAGGATCCATAGATTTATACAAATCAACTACTGACAACGTTTTGGTTCAAAGGGCACTTCCGGCTACCACCGGCTATACAAGTGTTTGGGCCAATATTGGATCGATCAAGAACAGAGGTATCGAGGTGGTCTTAAACACTGTCAATTTCAAAGGCAAATTCAACTGGACAACCAATGTCAACTTTACGATGAACAGGGATGAGATCTCCAAACTGTATGGTGGAGCCAATGACAAGGATGTAGGTAATTCATGGTTTGTGGGAGAGTCGATCAGTGCCATCTACGATTATGAATTCGCCGGCGGGCTTTGGACGGAAAAAGAGTTGTACGAAGGAAAGACACTTGCCAACTGGTATCCTGGTCAGTATAAATACACTGATTTAAACAAGGATGGAGTAATTGAACCCAATGCTGACCGGAAAATTATCGGTAACAGATCCCCAAATTATTGGTTTAGCATCAACAATGCCATGAGTTACGGTGATTTCACCTTCTCATTTATGCTGAATTCGATTCAGGGAGGCAATGGATATTACATGAGTGACAACGCCGCAGTTATCAATACACAATGGAATTCGGACAACGTCTACAGGGTGAATGGTTCGGCGGTTCGTCCTTACTGGACGCCCGACAATGGGGTCAACAATGCTACAGGTATTTACAACACGCCGGTTGTTCATGGAGGTGTATACGAGAGCAGAAGTTTCGTCAGGCTTCAGGATGTCTCGCTGGGTTACAATTTCAAGCCGTCATTGCTAAAGGCCGTCAAATTGGAAACCTGCCAGCTGTTTGTCTCCGGTAAAAACCTCTATACCTGGACAAAATGGTCGGGTTGGGATCCTGAAATAGGTGACAGCAACTCCCCTTTGATGAGAAATATTACCATGGGTTTGAAATTTACTTTCTAGTCCCAGAAATAATTGTTGCCAGTTTCAATAACCGTAATTTAAAACAGAAGAACAATGAAAAAATATTTATCCCTATTCAGAAGAAAGCACACCTGGTCAGTGATCATTTTGTTACTGGTCTTTGCCTCCTGCACAGACAAAGCATTGGAGGAGACACCGCTTGATTTTCTTGCTCCTGAGAATGCCTACAATACAGTTCCCGGAATCAGACAGGGAATCAGCGGATTGCACTTCAGTGTGCGTGACGCCTGGTTTGGTGGTGACAACCAGGACCAGTTTGCCATGCTCAATGGCTGTGGTACTGACGTCGCATTTCATGGTGAGACGCCTGGAGGTAACATCAAACTGGTCAACTACCTGACCGAGATGACCCCTGCAAATTCCATTTTCACTTTTTTCTGGGATAGAAACTACAGCTTGATCCAAAGGGCCAACGCATTGATCGCCGGTATCAAGGCTTCAGACAAAACCATCTGGTCCAGCGATGCCCAGAAAAATGCCTTCCTTTCCGAAGCGCTCTTTTTCAGGGCTTATGCCTACAGGATGCTGGTCTCTTTCTATGGGGATGTCCCATTGATTACAGAACCAACAAAATCGGCAAAGACGGATTATACAAGGGCTCCCAAGGCGGAAATTTACAAACTGATGGAGGAGGATCTGAT
>CAZVTL010000394.1:0-2417 GCA_964630075.1 uncultured Tangfeifania sp. | reverse complement strand
CAAAGAGCTACTTATTGTTCCGAAATTTTTGTTTTATCGATCAATTTTGGTTTGGGTCTGACTACCGTGATCTCCATGGTGTCAAAAACCTCTTTTGCGGTGGTGATACCGCTGTCGTCGGACACCACGCTGTTGTGTCCGTCAGACCAGCGTGACTGTGCTTCCAATACAGGGATTGCCTTCACCCCCTCTACTGCAGTCACAGTGGCCTTGAAAAGCAGCGCCGGCTGACCGCAGCTAAATTCATCTTCCTGAAGGGTCTCATTGTTGAATTCAGGAAACGATTCGTTAAAATCCCCCGCCAGGTTCATCTCGATCCAGCAGTTCCAGGTTGATCCCGGTTTTACCTCGACCCTTACCGAGAAATAGTCGTCCTTGGGTGTGGCTCCTGTGACAGCCGAAAAGACTTCATCGTCGACCACTTCATAGGATTTGTTTTCCCCCCTGAATAGTTCGAACCATTTGGGAAGTGCAACCGGAACATTGGCCTTCCCTTCCCAGTCTCCTTTCGCGACCCGGCTTGTAACGAAGACTGTTTTTACCCGGTGGCTCTCCGGATCCTCCAGCCAGATGGCAAACTGGGGAGGTTCGGCAAAAGAGGAAAGACGAATGATCTCCTTGTTCTGGTGAATCTTAAATTCGATGAGTGTCCTCCCAAACGTGCTGTAGACGGTGATGAAAGCAATGGCGAGAAGCAACACTAAAATACAACAAAGAACGATGATCCCGTACTTGTACCTGGCGCAAATTTCCTTAAAACTTCGGCTCATGGCTTGTGAGGCATTTTATACGTAAATATTATAGGTAAATAATTGAATTTCTGCTCGTACGTATGGAACTCGCAAATTGATTTACTTCGCCTTTAATTGACTTAAAACATGCTTGTTTCATAACCACTTCTGTAGACTAGCTTATCCAGTGTTTTTGCCTCTTCTGAATTGGTTATCAGTTCCTTATTCCCATCAAAGTAGAGTTGTTTTTTCCCGGCCCTGTAGGAAAGATTGGCCAAATGGACCAGGATGGCGCTTTTGTGCCCCTGCTCAATGTTGCCATTGGGTGTTTTCCGGCTACGGATGCATTCGATGAAATTCTGCTGGTGCAGTTCATCCGGGAAATAGCCCTTGTCCTGGGCGATGATTTTGGAGTCTTCGCCCTTGACCTGCCAGCCCACTCCATGGCGTCCGAGGTACATCAATCCTTCGGTACCATAGATCTCAATCCGGTCGCAGTTGGACTGCCAATCGGGAAATACCTTTCCATACCTGACCTCGGGGGGTGCTTTTTTCAGGTAATTGCCATAGTTGGAGCTCTCACAGGTCATCGGAAAAGTGCCGTAATCGAAGGTGATGGTCTGGTTGTCCGGAATGTCGCGTTTGTCGTTGTACAGTATCCTGCCTCCGGCACAATAGACCGATTTGGGGGCAGGTGGATCTCCGAGCACCATGCGGGCCAGGTCCATCACATGAGAAGCATCACCGGCAAGGGCGAGTCCGCCGGAGTAGGCCCACCAGTCGTACCACGCCTTGTGCCGGCTGAGGTTGTAATTGACTTTCGGTGCGGGTCCAAGCCAGCGATCCCAGTTTAACCCCTCCGGAGTGGGAGAGTCTGGTTTTAAGAACCATGGTTTGCTCCCGGGGAGCATGCAATAGTTCTTTACCAAGACGATTTTGCCCAATTTGCCGCTTTGGATGTAGTCGCGCGCCGAGAAGGAGTAGCGACCGCTGCGGTTCTGGGTTCCGCATTGGATGATGCGGTTGTATCTTTTGGAGGCCTCTATCATTTTTCTCCCTTCTGCGATGTTCATGGAGATGTTCTTCTCCACATAGACATCCTTTCCGGCCATGCAGGCCCAGATGGTGGCCAGGGCATGCCAGTGTTCGGGGGTGGCGATTACCACGGCATCGACTGTTTTGTCGTCCAGCACCCGCCGCATGTCGTCGACCCGCTGTGGCCTCACTTTTTGCTGTTTTTCGAGTTCCTCCACCGCGCGGCCACCCCTCTCCCTGTCCACATCGCAGATGTATTTCACCTCCACATTGGGGGTGCATTTCTGCATGCCCAGGATGATTTGTGTTCCGCGATTTCCGGCACCAATCAAAGCCAAAACTACTTTATCGTTTGCACTGTTCATGGTCTTATTTTTTTTATTGCTTTAAAAATTGGCGTAACAATGGCAGGGAGCAGCTTCCTGGAGCTGCACCTTGCCACGTTAAAAGACTAAATTACAAATGGTTATTTTCGTTATACCTTATCCGGCATTCTGTAGTTATCCCGGTAGGATGTCTTGAGCAATTTGTTGGCATCCTCGTTGCCGATAAACCGCTCAGTTGCCCCATCGAAGTAAAGTTGCTTGTTTCCGACGCGGTAGCAAATGTTGCCAAGGTGGATCAATGTAGCACTCAGCTGACCTTGTTCTG
>CAZVTL010000393.1:0-2421 GCA_964630075.1 uncultured Tangfeifania sp. | reverse complement strand
AACCATCACCTCGTCATTGGTGAGCAGGATACAGTGGATACCTACATTTTTTGGAGCCATTATTATGAAAAAGGTGATTTGGTGAAAATTTTAGCATCAAAGGGTTTTAAAGAAACTAAGGACTATGAAAATGTGTTGCCCGACAGTGGCGATTGTTGGAATGGAGAAAATGTGACATTTTATATGTCAAGAAAATAAAAATGCAGGCAGGGGAGAATTTGAATTCAGAATGGAATAAGGGTGGATAGAAATATTGAAATAAATAGAAATGGAAAACCCTGGCACATGGTAAAATGGCGTGGTGAGTTGCAGCCCCAACTCGTTTGGCTCACCGCTTTGGTGGTAGGTGGGAGAACTTGCCAACTCAGAATGATAGCTGGCTCACTGGATTAATTCAAATAACAGCTATCTTTAAATAAAAATAGGAAGCGACTGTTTAATTTTTCTATGGCTTAATCTGCAAAGTTGCCGGTATTTAATCAAAGAAAAATTCTCGGGTTTGAAAACCTTATTCCTTCAGGCAACCTTAGTAGGAAAGGGTAATGACTTGATTTTCGCCCGCGAATAGCTATTGACAAAATCCTGCATATTGGGATCGGGCGGAATAGTGTGAAACGTCAAAGTGGAATCTGCTGAATAAGGTAATATTGTTGGACTTAATCGGATAGAAATGAAAAAATTTGGAAAGAATTTTAAACTGACGGTCTTTTTGACGATCTTCCTGACAGGCAGTTTCAACCTGCAGGCGCAACCCAAAAAGCAAACAGCAAAAAATGATTACCTGGTGGCCGCCTACATCTGGCCCTCCTGTCACGACGATTCGCTGGCGCGGAAGAAACTTTGGTCGGAAGGCATTGGCGAATGGGAAGTGATCAAAAAAGGGAATCCCCGTTACGAGGGACATTACCAGCCCCGCCAGCCGCTGTGGGGTTACGAGCTCGACAACGATCCGAAAGTGGTGGAGAAGTGGATCGATGTGGCCACCGACCACGGGGTGAATGTCTTTGTCTACGACTGGTATTGGTACGAGGAGGGCCCCTACCTGGAGAGTGCCCTGAACGACGGTTTCCTAAAGGCAAAGAACAATTCAAAAATGCAGTTTTACATCATGTGGGCAAACCACGATGTGAAACACAACTACTGGAACTACCACCGCTACGGCGATGATACCTCCATTCTCTGGAATGCCAAAGTGGATTGGAAAAACTACAAAATCATTGTCGAAAGGATCATCCAACAGTACTTTAAACGGCCCAACTACCTGAAATTTAAGGGCGAGCCGGTGTTCTCCATCTACAGTATAGACAAACTGCTCGAAAGCTTTGGCGGCAGTGTGGAAGAGACCCGCAAGGCGCTGGATTATTTGCGCGAGGAGGTGAAAAAGGCAGGTTTCCCTGGCTTGCACATCCAGTGGAACCAGGGGGGTGGCTCCATGATGTCGGAAGCAAGGGCCAACCAGTTCAGGGAGCGGGTGAAGGCAATGGGCTTCAACAGTGTGGCGCTGTACAACATGGGTGGGCGTTCGGAGGACTACATCTC
The DNA here is from genome assembly GCA_964630075.1 of uncultured Tangfeifania sp. Taxonomy (GTDB): domain Bacteria; phylum Bacteroidota; class Bacteroidia; order Bacteroidales; family Prolixibacteraceae; genus CAINVV01. Next base: position 882 of record CAZVTL010000393.1, on the reverse strand, counting down.
CTATGGCACCAACTCCATCAAAATCCGGCAGCAACTGGATGCCCTTCTGGAGGTTCCGGTTTTCCCCTGCGTCTCCATCGGATGGGACGATACCCCACGCTTTCCTGCCAAGGGAATCAAAGACGTGGTCCATTACAACAATACCCCTCGGAGCTTTGCAACGCTCCTCTCCAAAGCGAAAAAATATGCCGACAGCCATCCGGAACAACCCAAACTGATCACCATCAATGCGTGGAATGAATGGGTGGAGGGAAGTTACCTGCTGCCCGACATGCTCAACGGGTTCGACTACCTGGAGGCGGTCAAGGCGGTGATGATCAGTGGACACTACGATCGGTATTAAGTTATAGCCCGCTGGCGCGGATTAGCCCATGCTCGTTTCATATTCGCATCCGGACAAAGAATCCATACAATGAACGAACAACTAAAAACACTACTGCCCGATCATCGAATCGCTGAGTTGCTTGCAATGGGAAAGGAAAAATCAATCAGCGCTTCCGATTATTTTATCAAAGCGGGAGAAACCCCATTGAAAATTGCCTATGTAACCAAAGGGTTGTTTCGCTATGTATATACCAATGGCAAAGGCGATGAATTCACCAAGGGGATAATAGTGGAAAACTTTTTCCTGTGTTCCTATTCAGCAATGATATTGGGTAAGCCTTCCCATTTCTCGATCGAGGCATTGGAAGATTCTCAGGTATTGGAGATAATATGGCAGGACTTTACACATTTATTGGAGGGCGATATATTTTGGGTGAAATTCCTCTTGAAATTTGTTGAAAAAGGATTTATGATTAAGGAAAAAAGAGAAAGGGACTTGCTGCTACTCGATGCCGAGACGAGATATAAGAATTTTCTTGAAGAGTTCCCAGGAATGGA
>CAZVTL010000392.1:0-2441 GCA_964630075.1 uncultured Tangfeifania sp. | reverse complement strand
TACAGTTACCCATGTGGGCATGAATGATGTATTCTTTTACCGGAACGAGCGACTGACGGGCAGTTTCGTGCAGAATTGGCAAGTGACTCAAATCTACCATCAAACCAAAATTGTCAAACTCAGCGCATATTTCCTGTGCAAAGCGTTTTACAAGGTCAACCGGACCAATGAGTGCGCACTTGTCGATATCGTAGTCGAAAACTTCCAATGCAACTTTCAGGTTTCCTTTCGATTTTGCATAGGCACAAAGCTCTTTTGTCGATTTTACCAAAGCCTGGTAGGCCTCTTCTTTTTTATCTTCAGTATACTTGCCGCTTAAAAATCCGAAACCAACAGCGCCCATTTCATAAGCTTCAGTGATGCCTTCTTTCAGATTGGCAACAGTAATAAGGCGTTTCTCTTCATCGAGGTCGTTGATGTTTTGCCCTGTAGTTAAAGTGCGTGGCTGACCACCATAAGCAACGGCCAAATGGGATGAATCCAACATCTTCTTTACCCTTTTTCGTACTTCACCATCCTTGATCCAGGTTATTTCAATGGCATCAAAATAGTCATCAATGGCTATTTTGCGAATTGTTTCTTCAACCGGACCTTCACCTCTGATGGTGGATGGATAGGCCATAAAATGAATTAAGCCAATTTTGGCATACTTGTGAATTGATTCAATCATTGTTTTAAAATTTTAATTTTATTTTGTTTATCGTTACTTACAAATCCATAATCTCATAACATTCTCTGCAGCATTCTCCAATAACAGGGCAGCATTATCGATGGCTTCCTGAAGTGACATTGGTTCGTCAATTATGGAAAAAATCCCATCAAATCCTTTTTCGTAAAGTGTCTTATAGCCTTCACCTAAACTTCCGGCCAGCACAATTACCGGAATATTTCTATTTTTAGCAGTTTGAGCGACTCCATATGGAGTCTTTCCAAATGCTGTCTGAAAGTCTGTTCTGCCTTCACCGGTAATCACCAGGTCGGCGCCATTCAATTTCCCAGACAAATTTGTTGCTTGGATCACAATCTCAATCCCACGTTGAAGCTGAGCATGCAGAAAAACCATTACTCCTGCACCCAATCCGCCGGCAGCACCTGCTCCGGCGACATTTTTTATATCAACATTGAACTGCTGTTGTACAAGATCTGCAAAATGATTCAACCCGTTGTCCAATGTTATGACTTCGTCGTCAGTAGCTCCTTTTTGCCGACCGTAAACTTCCGATGCACCTTTCTCTCCACAAAGTGGATTATCCACATCGCAGGCAGACAAAAAGGCCGCTTTTTTTATCCTAATATCCATTCCTGAGAGATCAATTGAATTGATTTTCGACAATTCGCCACCTCCCATTCCTACTTCATTGCCATTTTTATCGAGAAACTTAACTCCCAGGGCTTGAGCCATTCCGCATCCACCATCATTAGTGGCGCTTCCTCCTAATCCTATTATAAATTTCTGACATCCTCTGTTTAAGGCATCTTTTATCAATTCGCCTGTTCCGTAAGTTGTTGTTACGAGTGGATTTCGTTCGTTGAACGTTAATAGTGGAAGACCCGATGCAGCAGCCATTTCGATCACTGCGGTAACACCGTCACCCATAATTCCATAAAATGATTTTATTTCGCGAAATAGCGGATCATGAACTGTAAGCTCAACGATTCTTCCACCGGAAGCGTCAATCAGGGATTGAACAGTTCCCTCGCCACCATCTGCCATTGGAACAATGACGGTTTCAATACTTTCATCCACATTTAAAATCCCCCTTTGAATTGATTTTGATACTTCAAATGCGGATAAACAACCCTTGTATGAATCAGGTGCGATAATAATTTTCATTTCAGTTTGCAATTTCTATTTTACCTAGCTTTATTTTTGTTTCTTCTTGCTATATAGGCCGTTAATACCGGGACTAACAAGGCAGTGGAGATTACAGCAACCGCCACTTGCGGAGTTGCCCATCGGATGCTATTTTGGGTTTGGCCAGTTTTTGCTGCGACTGGACCTCGCTCTGTAAAAACGCATCATTTAGCTCCAATGTATTTGAGGCATCAATGAAATTTTTGAAAAGGTGCCAGATCACCTGTTGATCATGAGTCGGCCCAAAGCGATTGACGGATATAAAGAATGTTGATACCTGATTCAACTTCCTTTGGTTTGGTAAAAAGTGCTGCATTTCTATTAAGTGCTTCGGCAACATCTTTGGCAGCTATCATTCTGTCTGTTGGTTTATTCTGAAAATCGAGCAGGGCCCATTCGCCTGCTTCAATTCCAGAACTGCGTGGATTAAGACACCAGAACATGCTACCTTTACCTTCTGTAGCTGTTACTATCCATATCCATTGAGCTATTTCTTCTTTAGTAGGGCATATTGGAGTTTGTCCGCTGTAAGTGTTGTTGCCACCCTGAAGCTCAGTCATCCACCAGGGAATACTTCCGGCACCTG
>CAZVTL010000391.1:0-2459 GCA_964630075.1 uncultured Tangfeifania sp. | reverse complement strand
GGACATGGGATCAGGGAAGAGACCAATGGCCACCAGATTTTTTACCAGCTCGATGATCTTGACAAGGATGGCATTTGGGATGAACTGTTTTTCCAAACCGACCTCCTGGCGAAAGAGACCAAAACCATCTACATCTATTTTGGTTTTTCAGGAAGAGGCTGGAATCCTTCGGGCACCTACGCCACCATAGGCAGCTACTGCCGCCACCAGATTGCCTGGTGGGAATCGAAGAATTTTGGCTGGAAATTGTGGTTCTCAACCAGTGTGGACATGTATGGAAAACGCAAACCGCACCTGATTTCACATCTGATGTGCCAGGACAATCTGTGCGGTTATTCCGGAGTCCACAAGGTGAATTGGGAGTATGGTTCCGACGTGATGCGGGTGAGCAACTCATTTGGCGCCGGTGGCATCGGCTTGCTTGAATTGGCAGATCATCCGGACTCGCTGTCATTGCCAAGATTTGCCCCTCTGCAGGAAAAGAAAATCTCGGAAGCCAATTTCAATGAAGATCAGATTACGGATACACGTTACGCTTTCGAGGTGGTGGTGAATGGTCCGCTCCGCAGCATGATCAGGGTAAAAACCATGAACTGGAACAGTGGAAACGGATTTTATGAACTCACCCAGGATTATACCGCCTACACCAACCAGAGCTATTCCACCTGCAAGGTGAAGTTTACCAGTTTTTTCCCGCACCAGAACGGCGTGAGCTTTGTGTGCGGAATCCGGGCCAATGAAATAGAGAAGGAGAACTTTGTCGCAAAAGGGATTGCCATCCGAAGCGGGGAAGAGCTGGCGGCAGACCCCGACGATGACCTCGGTCTGCGCTCGCACAAAGTGGAATTTGCTGGCTCGGCGTTGGTAGTCAAAGATCTGTATCAACCAAAATACCAGCGGATCAAATCGTTTGGAGACAATCATATTTTCAGCATACCGGTTACATCCGACCACGCTTTCGAATACATGATTGCCGGAGCCTGGAGCGAAGGAGTGGTCTACAATACTCCAGAGTTGTTCAGAAACTATGTGAAAGCTACTGCCTTGGAGTACAACAATCCGGTAAAAATTAGTTATGGCCTTATTGAATCAAAATAAAAACGAAATAAACATATGAATTACAGAATATTAGCCTTGTTAAGTATCACCATTGCTTTGGCAATTGGAACGACAGGCTTCCAGCCTGCACCCTGGCAATCCAAATTTGTAACCGAATATAACGGAAAGCTGATCTATACCCCAGATTCGAAGGGGTACCTGCTGCCCGATTTCAGCAAAGTGGGTTACAAAAAGGGAGAGGTGGAAATACCGGATGTGGCTGTTGTCAAAACAATTGCACCTCCGGCCAAGGGAGATGCACAGGAGCTGCTTCAAAGCGCCATTGATGAGGTGGCATTGATGCCCCTCAACAACAAAGGTTTCCGGGGTGCCATCCTTTTGAAAAAGGGAACCTACCGGATACCAGGAAAAATCAACATCGGGACAGGTGGAATTGTCCTGAGGGGAGAAGGTGCGGATGAGCAGGGCACCATCCTGGTGGCATCCGGCAAAGGGCAGCGAACATTGGTTACCATATCGGGAAGAAGCTCAACCGTTGAGGTAAAAGGGACCAAAGTCAGTATAGCTGACGCTTATGTTCCGGTAGGCAGTTTTAACTTCCAGCTGGAAGATGCCGGCGGATTCAAGGCAGGTGATGCCATTGTCTTGTTAAGGCCGGGAACGGAAAAATGGATCCATGAGTTAAAGATGGATCAGATTGAGGCGAAGACTGGCACCAAACAGTGGAAAGCCAAGGAGTACGATCTCAATTTTGAAAGGGTGATTACCAAAATCGAGGGAAACAAAATCTGGATCGATCAACCGGTGGTAATGGCCATGGCCAAAGAGTATGGAGGGGGATCAATAAACAAGATGCTAGACAACAGAATCTCAGAAAACGGGATTGAAAATATGCTTATTCTATCAGACTATACCTCCGAAACCGACGAGGACCATGGCTGGTATGCCATAGCTTTTCAGAACTCCAGGGATGGCTGGGTCAGGAATGTCGTGGCCAAATACTTTGGCAATGGGTGTGTAACCATGACCGGTAGCAGCAAATACATCACCGTTATCGATTCAAAATGTCTGGAGGCCAAATCTGTCATCACCGGGGGAAGGCGCTACTCCTTCAACATCAGCGGACAGATGTGCCTGGTGATGAACTGCGAAACCACCGAAGGCCGCCACGATTATGTGACCAGCTCACGCGTATGCGGACCCAATGTCTTTTACAACTGCAAGGCCTCCAAAACCCATGCCGATATTGGACCGCACCACCGCTGGTGCGTCGGTACCCTGTACGACAACGTCACCACCGACGGGGAGATCAATGTTCAGGACCGGGGAAACTCTGGTACAGGACATGGATGGGCAGGCGCCAACCAGGTGCTCTGGAACTGCAAAGTCAAGAAAGCCGC
>CAZVTL010000390.1:1005-2478 GCA_964630075.1 uncultured Tangfeifania sp. | reverse complement strand
GAAGGGATGGAGGAGCGGTTCCAGGCATACCGCTCCTGGTCCATCTTAAAGGCCGAGGAGAGGTGCGGAGCATCCCGCAGCATAGGCACCGGGATATCGCCGATAAAGACGGCCCCTTCGAGGGGATAATCTTTCGATGCATATAGTTTTTTAAGATAGCTTTTAATCGAATCAGGACTCTGCCATGTATCTATCTGGAGGAAGCATTTCAGCCCTTCCTGCTCTATGGCTTTTTGGTAGGCATCAATCTCTTTGCCTGATTCCTTGTAGCTTTTGGCATCGACCAGGATAGCAAATCCGGATTGTTTGATGCCACCAAATGATCTTCCGCAAAAAAGGAGGAAGATCACAGAGAGTAAAAGGTGGATTCTCATATTTGTAATTTTAGTTTCCTGTGCGCGTTTTCTGTAGTTGTTTTCCCAAATTCAGGCCAAAACTCATGCCTTCCGGCCAAAACCGAAGTTCCATTTAACCTGAAATGATTGGTGAGCCTTTCGATAGGATTTAGTAACAAACAGACTACAAAAAGATAGTTTTCTTGTGTTGTAACATTATCCCATTCAGAATATTAGTCCTAATTTTGCTGTCAGTATAGAGTATTTGAATTCTGTATCAGAGCTATTAAAATGAGTGAAATTAAGATGGATAAAATATTGGTTTATGGCCTTGATTTTTTTTGAGGACCAACCAAGTTCGCACTGGGCTTCAAGCTTTAGCAGATTACTGCTTTGGTAATTGAAGTCATGAATGTAGAGCTCCTTGATCTGTGTCTTTGTTATTTCTGACAAGTCAGACAACAAAAGATCTTTGGCAAGGTTGTAGGCGTAGGAAGCAGCCAGTTTGGGTGCCAGATGAAAGGTCTCCAGGTAAAAATTCTTCTCGAAGGATGCTGCTCCAATAAGGTTCGAGTAGGAAGATGTGAATATCTCCGGTATATAATAATAGGTCTCCTGGTTGCTTACATAGGCCAGTGAGGAAACTACCATTTTGTCAAGCTGCTTCTCCGGATTTAATTTTTGAAGGGAGTAGCCTAACTGTGCTTGTGCAACTTTTCGGTTGAATTTAAGGTTTTTGGAGATGGTAATGTATTCAACTACATTGCCATGGTTAACTCTTTCCTGGGTATATTCGGTGCCGTTGCCATCCAAATAGTTGCCATACAATTCGAATTTGTGCAATTTGTCCATTGTACCACAATGCAAAATCTCCCTGAGCTGAAGGTCCATTACATCCCAGTCTCCTCCTCTGTCCTTTTGCGGGGCTGAAGAGCCATCGTCTATTTTCTCTTTCCCCAGGTCGAATTTTATTTCAGTGAGGGCAGGGAATTTCGTTTGCTTAGTTTCGATTTGTACTCCGCCAAGGAAGGATTGCTGGTTCTGGTACCGACTGTAGTTCGAATCAATTTCTTTCGAATAGAAACCAAATCCCTTGAAGGCGTAATAGTAAATATCCGCATTGTCTGTAATGGTCTGC
>CAZVTL010000390.1:0-995 GCA_964630075.1 uncultured Tangfeifania sp. | reverse complement strand
ATGTAACGCTGGCTGCGGTCGTGGTCGTCCCAGTTCTGGTAACCCATATTTACCCCAATGTTGTATTTTAATGAGTGAAAAATGATACCGGGATTTAATTTGAACTTCACCACATTGTTTTTGGGACGGGGATCTTTTTGCTTTGCACCGACGCCAACGAAATATTCAATACCAAAACCAAGCGATATCTTTTCACTCAAACTCGTGGCAACTCCACCTGCCAGACGGTAGTTCTCCTTGTGGTAATTGACTCCCTGGACGGAATCACCCAGGATGTAAGGATTTCCCCGGTAGGGATCATAGGTGCCGTTCCACCTGGCATTCGCTTCGTTGATATTGTGGTAGGCAAAACTACCGGAAAGGTAGAACTTGTCGATTTTCTGATAACTTTTGGTAGAGAAAAGCAGGTCCTGTTTATCGGAGCCTTCCATGATCCGGTGAAAATCTCCGTTTCCACTCATCCAACCTGCATTAAAATCTGTTATTTTATGGGAAAGATTGTAAATCAGTCCGGTAGTGTTATCAGTTGAATGCCAGATATTTTGGGTGTCGTTGAGCTGAAATGATTTGAATGAATTGACTTTCAAAGTGTCACTACCCCTTAGCCCAACAACAGTCGTTGTCAGGAGAAGAAGCAGCACAATCTTTACGAAGTGAATCATTTGGTTTTTGTGTTTAAGACCGGTACAGACTGTTACATCTGTACCGGTTGTTCAAATTATTAGTTTTCAACGGCAGTTGGATTCACCCAGGGAGTCGGCGTCAGATCGTGCAAGAAGTCATTCGAAGAGTTGTTGGTGTCTTTGTAAATCACACGTCCACTAACAACGGCCTTGGCTTTGCGTCTGATAGATTTGGAACAATAGGTGCCTCCATCCAGATAGGTATATCCTGCATCCAGGGAAGTATGAAGCCTTTTGTTCCTTTTGGTTGGATCTGCCTGAACAATTTCTACCGCGTCGATCACATATTTCTTGTCGATCATAAAGTACTTG
>CAZVTL010000389.1:0-2481 GCA_964630075.1 uncultured Tangfeifania sp. | reverse complement strand
TTGTTGCCGCGCCCCAGGGGGTTGGGCTCGTCTGTAAAAACTGCGATGACCGTTTTACCAAAATACCGTCCAAAATTGGCAGCAAAACGGTCGTAGACAAGTTCCATGAAACTGGTCACGGCTTCGGGGTTCAAGATGTCACCGGCCGGAGGCAAATCCTCTTTTCCCTTCTCCTCATCAGTCCAATGCAAACCTCTGATATGCCCTTCAGAAGGTGTCTCTACCACTGCGAAACGTTCTCCACCAGGTCGCTTGCTGAGTGCGACCAATTTCCAGCCTTTTTCCAGTTGAAGTTCTTTGCTGGGATTCAAATCAATTTTTGCCAGTCCGCGTGCTGCGTGGGCTGGATTACGCGCAACCACCTGTCCCTCACACGAACCCGAAGGGTAGGACCCCTCGTCGTACAGGATCACCTTCATATTCCGGCGTTCTGCCTCTTCGATGGCTCCTTTCATCAAACTCAACATTTCGGGGTAGAGGAATTTCATGCCTGCTGGAAGTCCCATCCTGGGATGAATCACGAATCCATACACTCCATGCTCATCGAAATCCCTGATTTGCCGGACAATTTCATCGGCTTTCAGGGTATCGTTCCAGAACCAAAAAGGCATGACCGAAAATTCCCTTGGTGGATCGGTGAAATTTTTGGAAATAGGCTGTCCCGATAGCAAACAGGGAAAGAATAGACTTGCGATCAGAATAATCCGGATAATAGTTTGATTCATTTCAATTACTTATTTGTTTTTATCCATTACTTTTTTAACGGCCAATGGAACTTCATCAGTCACCTCCTGAAAGCGCTCTTTCCCGTCGATCCATTCAATCAATTTTGAACTGCCGAATTCTTTTCCTTTGTAGGTTTTACCTTTGTTGTTTAACATTCCATCAGAAACCAGCGAAGCAGTTTGATCGGTATTCCATACTTGTAGGTTAGCCGTTTTGGAAGCATCCAGCTGGGCTTTGAGGTTCCAGTTTCCTACCGTAAAACTACCCTCTTTTTTGTGTAGTACCTGTTCAAAACTACCATCAGGCTTCACCTGGATGACAGCCAGGTAGCGCATTCTTGCACTTTTCTCTTTGGATACTCCTTTGAAATGCCATTGGTTTTTAAAATCCAGGGTGTCGCCCTCTTCACCGATTTTGTTGGTCCAGTTGTTCACCGGTACAGAAAACTGATCGGTGATTCGAAAGTCAACCGGAGCAGAGGCGAAAAGCGATACCCGAGCATAAGTTACGTCATTTTTGGCGAGGATGGTATTGTTCTCCGGATTAATCTGCAATCCTGAATCGTTGTGCAACAACCAGCTCCATTCAGCCTCGTGGTTGGCCTCCAGTTCATCGTAAATTACGATGGTCGAAGGTCTGAGCAGGAGGAGATGGCGTCTGAAATGTTTCATCCCATGATCTGTCTTTGCCCCTTCATCTGTGCCGGCATATGCACTGGATGCATCTCCAACTGCATAGGAAAGTAGTTTACCGTTCAGGAATCTGGGAATCCAACCATACGCCTCATCAGAAAAAGGCTGGCCTTTGCCGTCGATCAATATTCCGTTGTGGCCCTGTGTTTGTTTGTACCAACCCAGGAAATGCGGGTCACCCATGGCAGGCCGGTAACCAGTATTGTAAAAAAGCCGCTTTCCCCCATAGGCGATATTGAAGCAGTTCTGATCGGCATGTGCATGGGCCATGGGTCCATAGGGACTACTTCGGAAAGAAAGCATCAGATCGGTTCCTGCATCTTGTAAGGAAGTGTGCAGGTAGGCAACCCCAATGTCGGGGAAAACGGCAGCCTGGGGAAGGGATGACTCATGGAACGGTCGAGGCATCTTCAGCTTGAATCCTTGCCTGATCCTGAACCAGCGGAACTCTTCATCGTCAGCGATTTCATTTCCTAAACTTTTTGCGACGGAATTTGCATACCAACTGGCATACGGGTCGCCAAACAAACGGGCCATGGCATCGCAATAACCGGCATAGTTGATTGGTGGAAAGGGGTATCTTTCTCCGTCGTTGCAAAATCCATCCGAAACGGAGTTGGGTGGGAAGGCATAGATCAGCCACCGGGGATTGTTTGCAAACCAGGGGGATCCCATAAAGTCTACCCCGGAAAGCTCTTTGAAAATGGAGGAAACATCGACCAGTGAGAGCATGTTCATGCCAAAATAGGAGGTTCCGTTGAACCACGCGCCATCCGTTTCTGCCATTTTGGGAGCCTGCGCAATCCAAAGTTCGTAGATGTATTCCAGCCAGAGTTTGGCATCAGGAATTTCACCATGCAAGGCCAAAGTGGTTTGCAGCAAATGGTGAAGAATGTGCTGCCATACATGCATGGAGGAGGAACGGCTCTCCACCTGATTGATCCAAAGGAGGTAAAACTGGCTGGCTCGGATGGCCGTATGTTGCACAATCCGTTTTCTTTCAGCTTCTGTTAACAAATCCCAAAAGGTATCCACGCCAATGGCAAGCGCTGACATGATCCCG
>CAZVTL010000388.1:0-2494 GCA_964630075.1 uncultured Tangfeifania sp. | reverse complement strand
CACCTGCTTCTGGAAATAGGGAGCCATGGCAATGGCTTTCCGCATGATGTAATAGGCCGGATCCTCCCTGGTGGCCAATACTTCTATTTCAGGAATGGTATAATTCTGTGCCGATAACACAATGTCAATTTGCTGGAAGGTTTTGCCAATGGTCACTTCGCGGGATACCGTCTGGTAACCCAGGTACTGAAACAAAAGGGTGTATTTTCCCTCCTCCATCTTCAATTCATAATTCCCCTCGTGGTTGGAGGTGGTACCCGTAGTCATTTGGGGGATGTAGATGCTGGCGTAGGAGACCGGTTCGCCGGCAGCGTTGGTAATGCGTCCCTTTATTCCCTGGGCGGAGATGGACAATGTTGAAAGGCAGCTTATTGCAAATAGTAAAAAGAGTCTTCCTGTCATAAATGCCGTTTTTCTGTTGGGCGATTAAAAGTAAACGAAATATTTATGCCACAGTCAGTCATTGTGTTAAAGTTGGTTAAGGTATTTTTAATCCAATCCATTTTATTCGAACCACCTTTTACTGAAATCAACGACCAGGGAATAACCGGAGTCTTTGATGAAGTGATGGCAGGAAAAATCATACGGATCATTGATGAGGTAAATACTATCGCGGTAAAGAATATCGGATGAATCTATTTTATATAGGTTGATCGTCTTGTAAGGAATCCTGTTAAGCATTTAAGAAACGCAGCTTTTTGAAGTCTCAGACCACTCCTTCATTCAGACAAACGCATCCTTTGTTTTTTGAAAGTGAGTTCTCATTTTCACCTCAGTAGTTCTCATTTAGATCCCGTTAATTCTCATTTTTACCTCAGTAGTTTTCATTTAGACCCCGTAAATTCTCATTTTTACCTCAGTAGTTCTCATTTAGATCCCGTTAATTCTCATTTTTGCCTCAGTAGTTCTCATTTCGACCTCGTTAATTCTCATTTTTTATTCAGCGGTTATCATTTTCTGTTCAGTAGTTCTCATTTTGCCCCCAATCTGTTAGTATACAAAAAACAGCTATTTTTGAGATTCATCCTTCCAACCCATCCCATGAAGAAAAATTCAGTGGTTCTCCTTTTGTTCGCCGCATTTGTATCCATTTGGTTGCACGAGGCAGCCCAGGCCCAGATCGGCCGTCGATTCCCCTCCGAAAAGAAGGTGGTCACTGATCCGGTTACCGGCACAAAGCTCACCTTCCTGACCAGCACTCCTGCCGGTGACTCCAAAATTTACCAGACCCACAACCAATGGACTGCTGATGGCCAATGGGTCATCTTCAGATCCGACAGGGTCAAGGGGGAGGCCTTTGCGGTGCATGAGAAAACCGGAGCTATCGTTCAGGTTACAGAAGGAGGATACACCGGGATGCTGAATGTGGCCCGGAAATCGATGAAACTCTATTTCATGCGCAAACCAGGCGATATCGCGGCAAAGAATTCTCTTGAAATAGTGGAGGTAGATCTGGCAAAACTCTTCGCCGACAGTCAGGCAGGAGCTTTAAAAGAGCATTCTGCTTATCAGCGTATCTGCGGAACAACCCCTCCGGCAATGGAGGCTGGGGGTGACATGGCATTGGATGGGGGAGAGGAGTGGGCCTGGTTCCGCGTAGGCAAAGGTGAAGCCACAAAGCATCTTCCCGAAGGAACAAAAATTGAAGAAGCTTTTGGTCCCCGGAAGATGGGTGCCGGTCCTGCCGGAATTGCCGGGATGAATGTACATACAGGAGAAATTAAGTATGTAGTCTCCGTACCGTTCCAGATAGGCCATATACAGAGCAATCCATGGGTGCCCGGACAGATCGTTTTTTGTTGGGAGACTGGCGGCAAGGCTCCGCAACGCACCTGGATCGTAAATTTAGATGGCGCTGGTTTACGTCCGCTATACCCCGAAGCTCCTTACGAGTGGATTACCCATGAAGCAGTGTTTAGCCCAACCGAAGTAGCCTTTGCCATCATGGGGCACCGGAAAATTCCAAACACTTCCGGTGAAACAAAGCCGGGTACCGCGGTTGGTGGCGCCAATCCCGGTCAGGAGGCAGCCTGGGGCCCTTCGGGTACCAGGGAAAAACCAACAGGGCTAGGTATCGTCAACATAGATACCCGGGAGATGACCATCGCCGGCCAGATCCCTTCCGGAAGCGGATTCTGGCATGTCAACGGATCTGCTGACGGCCGCTTTGTGGCGGGTGATGATTTTGACCGCAACCTCTACCTGATTGACCGCAAATCAGACGAAATGATCCTGTTATCAGCGGGACACAAAACCACCGCTGCAGATCACCCGCATCCTACCTTCTCTCCGGATGGTACCCGAATAGAGATCCAATCGGCCATGCTTTCAGCCGACAACAAATCTATGAATATTTGTATCGTTCCGGTACCAAAAAAGTGGCTGGCTAGAAAGTATTAAGATCAGAAACCCTCTAAAATTCTTACACAGAGATGTAACTACGTTGTATGAAGCTAATGAATGAATTGAAATTGGTATCCTTTTCATAAATAGC
>CAZVTL010000387.1:0-2502 GCA_964630075.1 uncultured Tangfeifania sp. | reverse complement strand
GCCCTTGGCGCCGCATATGCGGCCGGTCTCGCAGTTGGATTCTGGCAAAATACTGACGAATTACTGGTGAACTGGCAAAAAGACAAGGAATGGGTCCCCAATATGCCTGAGGAGACGCGAGCTATTCAATATGCAAAATGGAAGAAAGCGGTCTCGCGCACATTTGGCTGGATTGAATAAGCCAGCCATCTTAAGCCACAGGATAAACGCATCAATTTTCAATTAATTGCGAAGTTCAATTGATCGACCTAGACAACAGAAGAGTACTTGCTCTTCTGTTTTTTTGTGAGATAATTGTATTACACATTATGTAATACTTCGAAAAGAGTGACCATGTCTTACCCTGATTGGGTCTTGCAACACAAGCTAAAAGGCACCTACGTCAATTGTGTCAAAGGCAGGTATTACCTTTACGCTGCTCACTCGGAAAGAATTCCCGGAACCAAAACGGTGAAACGCATTTGCGATGGCTATCTGGGGCGGATCACGGAAGAAGAAGGGTTTATTCCTGTCAAAGAGAAGGTCTCGACTGATATTCTGATCTATGAGTACGGTTTTTCTTGCTTCCTACTTGAGTTTTGCAAAGAAGAACTGGGTGAGACGGGCGGCGAAGGGAGTTTAATCGGAGTGGCAAGCTTGCTGTCTATTCTCTACGGGGAGTACAGCTTCCGGACCTTTGCCAGAAGTTATTTGTCTGTTCTGTTTCCCGATGTTGATTTCACAAAGTCCCCCGGCCCGGTCGTTTCTGCGCAGATAGCGAAAGGGATTGACCGGATTGGTGCCCGTCTCGATACGTTATCGGCAGAAGAACGAGACGTTGTTTTCAACGAACTGCCTTATGTCTATAAGATCAAACTCAACGACAGATGGTATTCATCGAAACTCAGTGACACGGTGCGCGTTTTTGTTGAAAAATATCAATTGACAGGGAGGTTCTGATATGGCCCCAATCAATAAATTCATTCTGGAATATAAAGACACCTTTAGAGATTTGGAAATCGACTTTGATAACAGTAAACCCCCTGAAAAGACGATGAGACGGTTCATTCGATTGCTCAAAAAAATAGACGATGTGCGGGCGACCGGGATGATCGATTACCCGTTGGAAGAAATAGTTGGCATTGTTTTCCTGGCTGTATTAGGGAACGCTACCGGCTGGCAGGAAATCACCTTATTTGGGAAGGTCCATCAAAAATGGCTCGGGAAATTCTTACGATTAGAGAAAGGCATCCCCTCTCACGATACGTTCCGAAGGGTTTTTAGTCTGATCAAATCAGAACAGTTAGTAGCCATAACCGTGGCCTTTTTGGCAGAGAATATTGATAAGATCAAGAAATCCCTGAAAATCGACAACCAGGCCATGCGGCATATCTGTGTGGACGGTAAAGAGGGAAAAGGGACTGGAAGAAAGCACAATACCAGTGAGGAGATCAGGAATCTGCAGACATTGCATATCTATGATAATTCCAATGGGATCTGCCTGTATTCTGAAATGATTGATTCCAAAACCAATGAAATCCCTGTAGCTCAGAAAATCCTGAGCAGCCTGGAACTCAAGAACAGCATCGTCTCTTTTGATGCCATGAATACCCAGCAGAAGACCGTGGAGATCATCATCACCCAAAAAGGGGAATATGTGGGTGCGTTGAAAGGCAATCACAAGGTCTTCGAGGAAGAAGTAGGGTCCTTCTTCAATCAGGCTGAAATGGAAAAGATAGAGAAAAAGGACGAGGATTATTACAAGACCACTGAAAAATCACACAACCAGGTGGAAACCCGAGAATTCTTCCTCACTCGCGATATCAAATGGTTTCAGGAGCTGCCCAATTGGCGCGGGTTGAAAAGCTTTGTGTGTTACAAGAGGAGATGCCTGAATGTTGTTACGGGAAAAGTGACCACAGAATTGAGGTACTACATTGCCAGCATCAGCGACGTGAAACTATGCGCGGACGTGATCAGAGGACATTGGGGAGTTGAAAACACGTTACATTGGCATTTGGATGTTAATTTTTACGAGGATGACAATACCACCATGGATAAGAATGCATTCAACAATCTCAGCATCATCAATAAGATGGTCTTATCTCTCTTGAAGCTGGCCCAGCCCATATTCGATAATCGCAGTATTCGTTCCATGCGCAAGGAATTCAGCTGGAAACTTGAAGATAATTTATCTAAAGTATTAAATTTCTTTGACGAGGATGACTTGTTAGGTACGATCGAAAAAGCTATTCAGAAGTAATATCTTTGCAGCTCTCTGAGCCTTTTGGTTTGCTGTGTTAGGAGTGTTCAGAAGTAAATCAAGAGTGATTGTAAATTGAAGTGATCACTCTTTTTTTCGTTAATTTCGACTGTCTTTCCTGTTCACTTCTCAGGCTTTGGAGTTAACAAAAACTCCCCCGTTGGTGGCAAGATATCTTAATCCCAAGGAGGACTGATGGGTGACTTGCCGTGAAATGAGTAAATTTTCCTGAGTTTATATAATTGATGCGTTTGTCCTGA
>CAZVTL010000386.1:0-2505 GCA_964630075.1 uncultured Tangfeifania sp. | reverse complement strand
GAAATAATTGATAACGAACAAATTTATAAATTCGCTTAGATCGAACTCACGTTAAAATAGATAGGAATATGAGCGCCCTGAACCACCAGGTTTGCCAATAGGGGGGATGAACAATGATTACCAGGGAGGGACCCATGTTGCTCTCCTGCCGGTCGATAGAAACGGTTTTCACCCGAAAGGTGTAACTCCCTGGATTGAGGTTGGTGTAAGTGGCCAGTCGTTTGTCGGAGGGATCGTTCCAGTCGCTGTCGAAACCTTCCAGAAAATAGGAATATTGAATTCCCATGATATTCGCATAATCAAAGGAGGCAAATTCAAGCTCTACAGAGTTTTGCTCATATTTAAGCTCTATTTTCTCCGTCTCAGAGATACTCTTGGAAAGAACTCCATTCCCATTCGGTTCAATGCGAACGCTCTTGTTCAGTATCTTCAGGTCAGTAAAGACGATGGGTGCGAAATAGTCGCTCGATTTTATTTTTGCGGGGTCAAAAATGTTAAAACCAGAAATGCCGCCGAAAATCAGTTCGCCGGATGGAAGCTTACAGGCCGCTCCATAGGTAAACTGATCGTTTTGAAAACCGCTTTTGGTATAGAAATTGTGAAACCGCTCCTTTTCAGGGTCAAACTTGGAGAGGCCCTTGGTTGTGCTGATCCATAGAAAATGTTCGTTGTCCTCCAGGATGGCCAGTGTCTGGTTGTTGGCCAATCCGTGCTTTTCGTTGTAGTACCTGATGACCCCTTTCTCCTTGGAGAATAGCGCGATCCCATGGCTCAAGGTGGTGAGCCAGAAACGTCCTTTTGAATCTTCAAAGAGGGAGCGGGTAGACTCGTTCAACCTGGTAATTTTCTGGCTTTTCGGATCATATATGACCATTTCAGTAGCACCAATCCAAAGGCAATGGGCTTTGTCCTCAGCGATCCAGTTGACTTGCTGACCATTTACCAGGTTGTTGTTGTGAATAAAACCACCGCTTTGGGGATCGTATTTATCGATACCCCGTGTTGTCCCGACCCAAATATCGTTGTTGCTGTCGCGGAGGATCGACCAGACCCTGTCGTCGGAAAGGCTGTTGGAGTTGGCAGGATCGTGGCGAAAATGTTTGAAAGTACCGGTTTGCCGGTTGTACAGATTGAGTCCGCCAAGATAGGTTCCCACCCAGATGTTTCCGTTGGCATCTTCCTCAATCGCCTTGATGCAGCTGCTGGACAATGAATTCGGATTGCCTTTTTGAGGCACCATGTAGGAAAAACTACCCGACTTCTTATCCAGGATGTTGATTCCTCCATTCTCGGTCCCAATCCAAATTTTCCCTTGTGGATCCAACCAGAAAGCATAAATCTCACTGTTGTTCAGGTAGCGGCTATCTCCCTGCATCGATCTGAAGCCCTGTATGTTAATTCGCTCTTCAATAAGCAGGTTGAGGCCTTGCCGGGTACCGATCCAGATATTCCCTTTGGCATCTTTCGAAACACAGAGGATTGAATTGTTCACCAGGCTCTTTTGTTCCCTGTCATCGTGCAGGTATTTTGCCGCTACGCCCGTGATCTTGTCATAGAGGTAAAGTCCTCCGCGGGTACCGATCCAGTACTTCCCGTTGGGGTCTTTGAGTATGGCACGGACCGTCATGCTGCGGTTGTTATCCGGATCCAGCTCCACCTGTCTTGCCAAAAGGGTGGTGGCATTCACCGCAAAGAGCCCGCTGGCATAGGTTCCCACCCAAACGGTCCCATTTTTTTCCGGCAGGATTTCCCAAATCTCCTCGCTGCTCCCTAAGGCGCCTATTTTCACCACTTCAACAAGATTGGTTTCAGGATGGTACAACAGCAATCCCCTGTTGGTTCCTATCCAAATCCTGCCCAAATCATCCAACCGTATTACCCGGAAGAATTCTGAAAATGCGGGAAGATTGGAGGGGTTTATCGTGTGCAGCATGCCTTTCCTGTCCATCCGGAAGAGACTGTTTTCTGTACCAATCCAAAGATTTCCCTGTCCATCCTCCTGGATGGATGCTACTGAAACATTGCGGAGGGGAGCCTGCTCCCCCTTGTAAAAGAGTTGTTGAAAACACTCCTTCTCCCTGTCAAATTTGTTGAGTCCGCCATTTTCAGTCCCAATCCACAATTGTCCGAGGTGATCTTCAAATATCGTCCGCACCAGGCTACCCTTCAGGCTGGTTGAATCGTCCGGGTCATTTTTGAATACGGTAAAACGGTAGCCATCGAAACGGCATACCCCTTGTGAGGTTCCGATCCAAACCCAACCCTTCTTGTCCTGCAAAACACAATGTATCTGATTATTGGACAAGCCATGTTCCTGGGAATACAGGTCAAAGCTTAGGTTATTGATGGTCTCGACCGCAAACAATTTCGTTGCTGCCAGTGAAAAAAAAAGGCAAAAAAGCCATAAAAAGCCTCCAATGGAAAACTTTGTACAGGTTTTCATTGGGCCCAATTTCTTCACTTCGGTTAAAGCAGACATCGAGATCCCTAATTTACCTTACGCCC
>CAZVTL010000385.1:0-2537 GCA_964630075.1 uncultured Tangfeifania sp. | reverse complement strand
CCCAACAGCAAAAGATCTTACCGAAGCACCGCCAACAGGGGGGGAATCCTCTTCTCCGGGAACCGGGAAGAGGCACTAAACAACCTGACACTCCAGAATATTACCGTCAGAAACTGTACCTACAATGGTGTATGCATCAGCGGCGCGAAAAATGTCAGGGTCATTTGCTGCGACCTGAACGAAAACGGTGCGAGTGTGGTACCCGGGCCAAAACTGCAGCACAACCTGCTATTGTCGCACTGTTCTTCGGTTACCATCGCTGATAGCCGGCTGGACACCTCGCCGCAGGGATGTGGCATCGCTTTGAACAGCTGCAAGGAGGTTGCTGTAAAAAACTGTGAATTGGCCCGAAATGGATGGTTTGGCATCCTGGTTACCGCATGCAGTCGGGTAAATATTAGCGACAATTTGGTCGAAGCCAATGACTTCGAAGGAATTATGCTCCAGTATTTGTACCATGGATCTGAAGATATTTCCATCAGCGATAACAGGATACAATACAACTACCATGCAGGGATAGCCTCCTATGCCACAAAAAATCTCAACACAGCGCAAAATAAATTTGAAGGAAATGGGAAGGACTTGCAATCGAACGAAAGGATCACTTCCAAAAAAATATTGATAAATCTGACCAATGACTGAAAAAAAAGTGATGAGCAACAAGATCAAGGTTTTTGTTATCCTGGCACTCCTCCTGACAGGCTTCACTGGAGTAGCTGCTACTTCAGAGCTGGAACTCCTGCGGCGCAAGATCAATTTAGCACAGATGGAATCTGCCGTCAATTCCGACCTTGTCGGGAAGTTGGTGGAAACGCTTCGTCCGGATGGGACATGGCCTGGAATTGATTATGTGGATGTTTCCAATACAGGATTTCAGCACAGCATCCACCTCAACAACCTGGTGGAGATGAGCCGAGCCTACAAGAAAAAGGGTTCCAAATTGAAGGGAGATCCAAAGCTGAAAAAAGCCATCTACTCCTCCCTCAACTACTGGCTCGCCAACGATTTTATTTGTGAAAACTGGTGGTGGAACCAGATTGGCACCCCCAACAACCTGGTTGGTTTGTTGTATATCATGGATACAGATCTGACAAAGGAGCAGATTGCCAAAATGATGCCCATGGTTGGACGTGCCCATCTCACTGCCTCCGGTGCCCGTCCGAGTGGTGACCGTATCAAAATTGCGGGGATCCTTGCCAAAGTATGCCTTTTCAACCGCGACGAGGCGCAATTCAATACCGTCATCAGGGTAATTGAAGGGGAAATTAAATTTGCCACTGGCAGGGGAATGCAGCATGACTTCAGTTTTCACCACCGCGAGGACAAGGTGAACAATACCCTTTCCTACGGCACCGGTTATGCGGATGCATTTGCCGAATGGGCAGCACTTGTAGCCGGTACAAAGTACCAATTTTCGACCGCGCCGCTGGAACTCCTGACCGATTACTACCTGGATGGAATCTGCAAACAGATGGTCTATGGGAAGTACATTGATACCGGGGCCAAGAACCGCGACATCTCCCGTGCAGATGGAAACCATGGATTTGGAACCAGTACCATCGATAATTTGCTGCATGCCTCGACATACCGAAAAAACGAACTCGAAACAATCAAGAAGTGCAGAGAGGGGGAAGCAGTAAATTCAAAGACGCATGCCACCTTCTTTTGGCTTTCAGAATATTTTACCCTACAGCGGCCCAACTACTTTACTTCCGTCCGAATGTACTCCAACCGCGATTGCAACATGGAGATGCCATACAACGGAGAGGGATTGAAGAACCACCACAGGGGTGATGGAACCAACTACATTTCGCGGACAGGGAATGAATACGATGATACGGCACCAGTCTACGACTGGCAGAAGATTCCGGGAGCCACTGTGGTTCAAAAACCGGAGCTTCCGTCTGAAAAGGAGATTCAAAAAAGAGGCATTACCGATTTTGTCGGTGCTGCTACAGATGGAACCCATGGGGTGGCTGTGATGGACTTCAGAAGTCCGCATGACCCGTTGCAGGCAAAAAAAGCCTGGTTCTTCTTCGAAAATGAGTATGTCTGTCTTGGTGCCGGTATCAATTCCGATTCGCCCTATCCAGTTGCCACTACCCTCAACCAATGCCTGCTAAGTGCTGATCTCCTGGTAAGAACCGATGGAAAAACCTCCAAGCCGGAGAAAGGTAGTCGAGAAATCAAAGAGGTTGAGTGGATCTGGCACGATCAAATTGCCTACCTGTTCCTGCAACCTGTCACATTGAATTTATCCAACCAAACAGAAAAGGGGAGCTGGTACAGCATCAACCACCAGTCAGACTCACCCAGGGGAGAGGTCACCAAAGAGATATTTAAACTGTGGTTTAACCATGGATCCAAACCCAATGGTGCTACCTACCAATACATGGTTGTACCCGGAATCAAGGCAGAAGAGTTAAACAACCAACCGGAACGCCGGATCCAGGTACTTTCCAATTCGACATCGATTCAGGCAGTCAGGCACATCGCATTGAATATTAGTGAGCTGGTATTTTACCAATCTGGCCAGG
>CAZVTL010000384.1:0-2550 GCA_964630075.1 uncultured Tangfeifania sp. | reverse complement strand
TTTAACGGCCAGCCGTTCGATGACCAATTCCGGGTTTGCCTGAATGAATTTTAAGCTTAACATGATGAGGATCTTATGAATTACGAACTTCCAATTACCGATTTCCAATTGTGGGTCTAAGTTACGACAAAAAAAACTCCTGATTTGTTGCAAGTGCAACAAATCAGGAGAGATTTTATGAGCTTTTTTGGAGTTACTCTGCTTCCTTCAATGGCTCAACGCTGACAAACGACTTCGCGTTGGTCTTCTTCTTGAAAGTTACAGTACCGTCAATCAATGCAAATAAAGTATGATCCTTCCCAATCCCGACGTTTGCACCCGGATTGTGAACGGTTCCACGCTGGCGTACCAGAATGTTTCCTGCTTTGGCAGCCTGACCACCAAATATTTTGACTCCAAGACGTTTGCTTTCTGATTCGCGGCCGTTCTTCGAACTACCCGCCCCTTTTTTATGTGCCATGGTAAATTGTTTTTAGAGGGTTACGCTACTATTTCGGAAATTTGAATTTGTGTGAAGAATTGACGGTGACCGTTTTTCTTCCTGTAGCCTTTGCGGCGTTTCTTCTTGAAAACAATCACTTTCTCCCCTTTCAGGTGCGAAAGAACTGTTGCACTCACCTTTGCGCCTTCAACCACGGGAGTTCCGACTGTAATGGCCCCATCGTTGTCAACCAGTAATACTTTGTCGAAAGTAACCTCTGTTCCCTCCTCGTTTGGAAGACGGTGAACATACACTTTCCGCTCTTTTTCCACCTTGAACTGCTGTCCGGCGATCTCTACAATTACGTACATGTTTACAATTTAAATATTTGGGTCCGGCAGGCGGGTTGATTCTCCTCTTTTTAAGGCCTGCCCGAACTATTTCGGACTGCAAAAGTAATCAATTTCAAATTACTACCAATAGGACAACAAAAAATTAGTCAATAATTTTGGATTTTCAATTTTCGATTTTGGAAGAATGGACTCTGAAGATTTTGAAGAGAGACACGGGGAAACGGGGAAACGGGGAAATAGGGAAACAGAGAAAATGTGATGATTGCCCCTCTTTCAAAAAACCTCATGCCAAAATATTACCAAAGGTAAACGGTGATTACTGTTCATAGAATTTCACGTTATGAAGACGCAGGAACGCTTTGATGGCTTCGACGTGAACACATCTGCCAACATTCAGGAAGGAGTGGTTGAATACATTGGATTTTCCTCCCTTGCTGATGATTTCAATCTCCTTGTCGTCAAAACCCATGTGGTATTGTGCCGTTCCGGCTTGCATGCCGCATACGATGCCACTGGCATCAAACAAAGGTCCTCCGCTCTGGCCTTTGAGACCGGGGGTACTCATCTCAATTCCGTCAATTGCCTGACCTTCTGCTACATGTCTTGTAATTATTCCATCCATCGGAAAAGAAGGAGTGGCAGAGATCCCCTCCTTCGTAAAATCTATCTCATCATTTACAGGATCATAGGCGAAATTCCTGAACTCAGCAAAAGGAAATCCATACCTGCAGAGCGACCTCCCCTGCTTCAGCTGGGTCCCATCCTTCAGGAAGATGGCACAAGAGGTATAATGATACTGTTTCACATCTCTAAATTTCAAAATGGCCAGGTCCAGGGTCGAATGCAACAGGTAATCATAGGTGGGGCTATCCGTACAGTTTACCAATTGATTTTTCAGTTGGGCAACCGCTTCCGGAGAACTGTAATTGTATTTGGATTCCAGCTCCTTAAGACCCAATTCATCAACTACTCCAGGATTTGTCTTTAGCAATTCTCGCTCTGATTTAAAAGCCGCATATTTTGCATTGAGGTTATGCTCCGCAAGCAATTGTTCTACAACATGTTTACAGGTGACCGCCACACCCGATTCATTGACAAAGAACAGGGTCGCAGCTCCTGGATGGATCCTATCGCTGTGGTAATACCGCACGATGGAATGAACCGGACGCGTAAATTTCTGAATCTCTTCGATGGCTTTTACATACATGGCTCAAATACATTTTGGTTATTATTTCAAATCCTAAACAGGTATCCTGAGGTTCGATGGCTTAGAGCCGATTTTCGCCAAAAGTCTAACAACCTCACCGATCCACAAGACAAGAGATGTTGCTGCAATCAGCTTCAGCCAATCCATCAAAGACAAAGGAACCGTACGGAAGACCTCACCGCCAAAGGTTACTATAAGCACCTGTCCTGCCAGAATCAACACTACCGTGAAGTTGAATCCCATACATTTGTGCATCTGGTAAAAGGCCGAATGACCTGAGGCAAATGCCTTGGCATTGAACAGGTTCCAGAATTGCAACAAGACAAATACAGAGAAAAACAGGGAAAGTTTCTCCCGGGAAATCTCACCGGCTGCGTCCGTAAAATAATAGAGTAACCACAACAGAATTCCCACGAAGGTAGCTGCCACACCGAGGATGGTCACCCGCATCCTTTTTGTAATGATAAAATCATCATTTCTGCGCGGCTTGTGCTGCATCACCTTTTTGTTGGGAGGAAGTGATGCCAGTGCCGCTGCGGCAAATGTATCCATGATCAGGTTGACCCACA
>CAZVTL010000383.1:0-2556 GCA_964630075.1 uncultured Tangfeifania sp. | reverse complement strand
ACTTCAGCACAAGATTGAATTCACTGGCCGTCAAAGGGGTTGTCATAGCAGTTCCGCATGTTCGTGGCGGCAGCGAAAAGGGAGAAGAGTGGTACAAGGGAGGATTTAAAACTACCAAACCGAATACCTGGAAAGACTTCATTAGTTGTGCGGAATATCTTATATCCCAAGGTTATACAACTGCCTCAAAATTAGGCGGAACTGGCACAAGTGCAGGTGGAATACTCATTTCTCGGGCGATCACCGAGCGTCCCGATTTGTTCGCTGCAGCCATTTGCAACGTGGGTTGTGCCAATGCACTGAGATTGGAGTTTTCTTCCAACGGCCCGGTCAATATTCCGGAATTCGGTACTGTGAAAGATAGCATTGAATGCAAGGCATTGTTTGAAATGGATGGAATGCAGCATGTAAAACAAGGGGTCAAATATCCTGCAGTGATGTGTGTCGCCGGATGGACTGACCCCCGTGTGGTTGCCTGGCAACCTGGAAAATTTGCTGCTGCACTGCAAAATGCTTCTACCTCAACCAAACCCGTATTGATGAAGGTGAATTACGACAACGGCCATTTTACGGAAGACAGGGAGGTCACTTTTGCCAATTTTGCCGATCAGTTTGCCTTTGTGATGTGGCAGTGCGGACATCCCGATTTTCAGTTGAAGAAATAGGTTTTTTTGCCTCAAATAGGTACAAAGGGAAAAGCTGAAATACAGTTAAACAGCTTTGTTTGAAAACTGCATGCGCACCCTTTCTACCTATTTGAGGTGACTATTTTAATACAACATCCCCAAAATCCATAAACCAGTTCCAATCCTTCAGGGTCAGGTTGTGTAGTCCATCCCTGACATGATAGGCTAAATTCCTGCTAATTACAGGTGTATTCACCATTGGCAGGAGCTTTGGAAGATTCGAGGAGGGATCGTATAGTTTGTAAACTGGAGCAGCAAACCAGAGCGCAAGGTACTGCCCCACCGGATCACCCCAAAGGTCTTTTTCGGCGCTTGCAATGTAAAGTGGACGGGGTGCTATCAGGGCCAGCAACATGTGCTGGTCCAAAGGCAGCTGCTCCTCCTTTTGATTGTAGGATTTGAAATTACCGCAAAACCAGTGTGGAAATCCTTTGTTGATGAGGGCAATGGTTTCGCCATATTTCCGCTTGCTCAGGGAGGTACCGCCGCAACCGGCTTCGTTGCTGACGATCATGGCGAAGCGTGTATCGTTGGCACCGGCCCACAATGCTGTTTTTGCTCCACGGTAATGACCCACCAGTGCAATTTTTTCGGGGTTGATCATTTTATCTGTAACCAGGTAATCCATGCAACGACTGGCACCCCAGGCCCAGGCTGCAAGGGTTCCCCATGATTCCGGCGTACGCTGGGCGTCCAGTAATCCATGAATGCCATTCTGAAAATTGTCGTGCTGATCCGGATCTACATCATCGTTCCAAAAAGCGGCAGCAGCATAACCCCGGTCCACCTGTTGTTCGGCAGGCCAGAAATCGCTCTTCTTCTCCCTGGTAAAATCGATGTTACTTTTTGGCCGGTTGCAGATGAGCAAAAATGCAGGAACCGGTTTGGGCTGGCTGTTTGGTACAAATAGTCCGAGGTGGATGGTAAGCGTTTTGTCATTGGCTGATATTGTGATATCCACCAGCTTCAAAGTGGCTTTACCCTCCATGGCATTTGGATCCACCTTCACCACCTTGATGCTTTGCAGAAAAGGAGTTTCTGGTATCCGCCCATAAACCTGGGTTGTAAAAAGTTCCAACACCTCCGGACGCCGCAATTCTTCCCAATCCTTACTTTTTTTTATGGTCTTGCCATTGCTGGTGGAGAGAACAGCCGGCAACACAACGTCAAATGCCTTCACTGTCGTTAGTGCTGAATCATAGTGCGCTTTGAGCACCGTCTCTTCCAAACTTCCGGAATTGATTTGTGCACCTGTTCGTGTTGTGCAAGTCAAATTGGCGAAGATCAGACAGATCAAAAAAAGTCGGATTGGTTGCATGGCAGTATAAGTAAAGGATAACAATTGTGATGTAAATGTATGAAAAAGAAAAATCCCCGCTGACAATCAGCGGGGATTTTAAGGTGGTGCCCAGAACAAGGGCACATGCGTTTTTATCTGTGTTTATATTGGTTTACTATATTACTGATTTATTGTAAGATAAGTAATGAATTTATTTTTCACTTTTTCTCAATTTCGCCTGTTTTATACAAATTTCTTTCCCCTTTTCTTTCCCGAAATTGATATCTTTGTATATAAGATTAGCAATATAACCAACCATGACAAGTATAAAATATTACATTGACAAAAACAAGACTGATAAATTAGGCTTTGTTCCCGTCAAAGCCAATATAGCAATCGACGGAAAAAACCACTGGAAAACGCTCGAAAAAGTAAAACCAAGGTACTGGAATTCTTTAAAGCAAAGGGTAAAGCCAAACAGGGAAGCAGAGCCGGATAACCGGCATGAGACTATCAATGCACTTTTAAGTACATACCTGGACAAAACGCCTAAATTGACCACCTATCGGCGCAGTAAATTGACCACCTCCC
>CAZVTL010000382.1:0-2589 GCA_964630075.1 uncultured Tangfeifania sp. | reverse complement strand
TGCATGTTACGGGCGGATTTTTCGAATTTCCGCAGGTTTTCGGCACTTTCTTCCAGAAAAATGAACTGATTGTAGACATGGTCACATGAGAGCAACAGGCCTACTGGCGAAGCAAACGAGAGCAAACAATCGCTACGGTCTGTCGATAGTTTTTCGAACCGGCGGTGGGTGCCCACTTTCCCGGGCAGGTCTTCCACGTCGGAAACCGTATGCAGGCATACATGTTTATCCCCAATTCGAAGCCCTTCAGCGCCCAGTTCCATATCCTGTAAACAGGTAGTATCTGAAGGCGAGAGCGAAAAGTACTGTTCGATCAGCCCTGCACTGTTTTCCGTTCCGGTAATCTGATCTGACGTTAATCGGGTCAGGGTAATAAACCCGCTGTCGTTCACAATCCTTTCGAATTGTCCAACGGCTTCAATGAATTTTACCGCCGTTTCCCTGTTTACCTCTTTGGGCAGGATAAAGCCACGGCACAAGGAGGAGAAATTCGATTGCATTTGCATCCGCTGCTTTGTTGTCTTGGTCAGGAACAGGAAACAGGTATGGTTCAAAAAAGGGCGTTCGTTAAAGTGACGTTCAAACGAACGGGACAGAAAACTCATATCTTCCCGGTCTGTTTCGGGTTTATACCGCTCTTTTACGAACCAGTCCGCTTTGTGGACAATACTGTAATCAGGCAAAACCTTAATGGCCTTTACCCATGACGAGTGAATGGCTCCGTACTCTGCACTTGTGACAGTAAAGAGTTCCGGCAAGTCAACTTTAAAGGCGACGGTAATGTCGGCATCTTTAGAGATGATACAGTCATGTTCAACGGCCAGCAGCGGAAACTTGTTTTCAATGGTGGCAGCTTTTAACATATTCCTCATGGCGTTACCCCTTTCCTTTTCAAGAATAACAGGCGAAGAGGGATCTTCCGGTTGATCAGGTAACGTGGGTGTTGCCGCCTGGCCAGAAGCTTCATCAAGCCATGCTCTCCATACTTTGCATTAAGTGAAAAGGTCAGCCATACCAGCAATGATGCGGCTATTACTCCGAAACCTATACAAATCCATTGGTTGGCACCAGCCATGAACATCACTACGAAAATGATAAACACAGAGAGCAACCCACCCGCGAAGATGAACAGGTATTGACTTTTAAGCCCTTGAAACTCCACGCTTTTTCCTATTCCTTTATTGATCATGTATTCCATAATTCTGATTAATTGTTTTGTATGGCAGATTAAAGGAAGAAAGAACGCAGGATGGTAGCCGCCACAATAAGGAAGATACAGGCGCCAAACCACGAGGCCGCGGTTTTCGACGTGTCGGGGTCGCCGCTCGAAAATTTTTGATAAACTTTTACCCCGCCGATAAGCCCGACGACGGCCCCAATGGCATAAATCAGTTTAGTGGCCGGATCGAAGTACGAGGTTACCATCTGGGTGGCCTCGGTGATACCGGCTGTTCCGTTACCCTGGGCAAGTACGGATAATGCAGCGGCCATAAGTGCGGCCGCTGAAAAAAGAAATCTTTTCTTGTTCATAAAAAATGTTATAAAGTGGTTATAAGGGTGGATTGTCCTTTACTCCGGATGAATAATTGGATGATTTGAGTTTTTAGTGGCGCGCTTATCCGTTTTACCCGTAGTCATGCTGTTTCATTGCCTTGATTTTTAATGGTTACACAAAATTTTTAATATCAAAATCACTGGGAATTTCGCCACCAGTGGTGTCATGTCCAACGATGATACTTTCATCCGACCGGCGATTGTAAGCTGCCAGGTGCAGGCTTATTACCTTGCTGACAACATCCCTATGTCCGGGTTCGCTCTGCACCAACTGCTCGAACATATCCGTCTGCCGGATTTCCAGCAGCGTCCCTCCAGCCTCTTCCTTTTCGGGAATGGTGGCGGTTTGGTGATGCACTACGGTCCGCACGGCAGCTCCCATTTCCTCGAAAGTGGAACCTTTGGCCAGGGTAATGTTCCCGGGGATCCACGATTCCTCGTCTTCTTCTTCCGATAGGTTATCACCGTGACTATTGCTGTCATATTCAAGCGGCACACTGATGCCTATCGGTTGGTTGTCGTCCCTGTTGTGCGAAAAAGTTTCATCCAATTCTTTTTCAGGAACCCTTACTGGCGGTTTGACTTCCGAAGGCTCAGCAAAACTATCTTCCTTTTGTATCCCGTTTTTTTGATTTTCAGGCTTGGTAGCTTCTGGCAGTGAGTGGCGCAGGTCAAAAGTGCTTTTCCCCATAATATCGTCGTTTTGGGAATTTCGGGAGGGTATTTCTGGCGATACCTGGTGCTGTTTGCCCGGTCTGCGGGAAAAGCGTTCCCAGAGCAGGTACAGCACTACCCAAAGGATATAAATCACGAAGGCGGTTATAAAAATGCTTTTCATAACCTTATGTGCTAAAATATTCCTTCATTTTTCTTGTTGTAAAGTGTTGTAATCTCCTGTTGAAACAAGGCAAAATGATGTTCCAGAACGTTGTCCAGATAGCTAAACAGGGAGAGATCATTACCGCCGATAACCCGCACGATTTTCAGGATGCGGTCATGGTACTGCTTTCGGATGTAAACCGTTTTTCCTTCCCG
>CAZVTL010000381.1:0-2631 GCA_964630075.1 uncultured Tangfeifania sp. | reverse complement strand
GGAAAATTTCAAAGTGGGAGGGAGCGCCTGCCGCGAAGTGGACAGAGATGCTCTTTGACAAGATTTGATTACTGTCTTGGTTCTTGCTGTCTGGCAACTTGTGTCACCCAAACCCTGATCGGGAATTAGTACAGCTGTTGTGCCGTGTCCAGCAAAGGCCGCTCAGAAAAATATCAGGGCACTATGACTTTTGAAAGATTCATCTAGGTTGTTTTCTGGAATGAATCATCGGCTGTCTGGCTCAGTTTATCGGTTGGTTGTGCTTTGATCCTGCGGTAAATACTCCAGGATATCCCCTGGCTGGCAATCCAGGGCTTTGCAGATGGCCTCCAGGGTATTGAAACGTACAGCTTTTGCCTTGCCGGTCTTCAGGATGGAGAGATTGGACAGTGTCAGGTCCACTCTTTCGGACAGTTCGTTCAGTGACATCTTCCGTTTGGCCATCATCACATCAAGATTTACAATGATTGGCATGGCTATACGGTTAATTCGTTTTCTTCCTGAATCTCAATCCCTCTCTTAAAGATCTGTGCGATGACAAAGAGTATCACACTCATGAAGATCCACACATCCGCTCCACCCATGTGCAAATCCTGGATAACAGGCATCACTACCCCCTGTTTTATAAGCCATGTGGTATAATTTACACCCCACAAAGAGAATAGGCCGATTCCGAATGCCAAATAGCAGATATTGGAGATGAATCGTCCCATCTCCCTGCTGAAGGGCTGCGACATATTTAGTTTCTTGTCGTTCAGAATTTTCACAATCAGGTAGAACATCATGGCCTTCAATATGGCCACAATGCTCATCAGCAGGGTTACAACGACAAAATAGCCACGGTCGTATGCCAAAAGGGCCGACAGATCAACTTCCTGCCAAAACTTAGCTGCTCCAGCAGGGTTGAACAACAGCGAAAAAATGGCATTGAAAATAAAACCACCTGCCTCGATGCATACGCCAATAAATATGATCCATGAAAGGATATTCAATACTTTCAGGATTTGACTTGTACCAATTTTGATTTCCATAACTGTTCTGTTTTTTAAATTATGGCACAAATATAATAAATAATTATCGATAAACAATAAATATATTGTAGATATCGGTAAATAATTTCGTTACTTCTTTTCTATCCCTGTAATTTTGTCAATAAACAGCTGTTCTTTTTTGGTCAATTTGATCTGATCCATTGTCAGATTAGGGTCAGGAAGGTACCATTCGAATTGAGCAAAATAGGCTTGTAAATCTTTGCCTCTGAAGGTATAGCCATGTTGCGCGTAGACGCTGTTTTTTAAAAGCCTTAATTCATTTTTTGAATAAACTTTGTCTAAAGTCAATTGCCCCGGCTCTGCGATCTCCCCACTTAAAATTTTGACAAGATCGGTGGTTCTGTTGATGAATGAATGGTCATTGATCGTACCAAATTCAATATTCTTCCTGGGTTGAAACTCTTTGATGTCGATCTGTAATTTTCCGGAAAGCACTCTTACCATGGTGCAGGAGTCAGTGTCGAAATGGTAAAATTTTTTGTTTGTTACTTTTCCGGTCCCGATGACCGACCAATTTGCTTTTGGTCCGAATATGTCGTGAACGAAAAAATATTGGTTGGGTCCCATATCCATTTGAATCGTCAAATCCTTGATCGCCCCGTTTGCCCACTTGGCCCCGGTGGTTAAGATGTAGTTGTAGATCTGGTCGAAAGCCACATTTTTACTTGCCGGAAAAGAGTAACTGTGGTTCAGTTTGTTGGTACCCGGCTTAAAGGTAACTTCGAAAAGGTAGACAAACAGGCCTGTTTCCCTTTGTGAAAAATGAATTTCGCTGGGTTCCTTCAAGTCCCCATCGGCCTCCCTGGCAGCTTTCAACTGGTAAGGAAGAAGGATTCCATCTTTCAGAATCCTGAAATTTGAAATTTGGTTCTCGTTGCTCATTTTGTCCGAAACGTCGCCATGTGTTGTCGGCGCCTGAAAACCTACGAGTAATGTCCGCTCTTCCTTTTCCGGGTTGAAAAATTCGAATTGGATGTCTACCTGCGCGATTCTGTCCCTTACCGTAAAGGATAGAATTTCTTTGTCCAGTGATATTCGGCTCTCATTGGTCGGATAGATCACCCCTCCCCGGTTCAAATAGACGCCATCATTTCCGCAAACTGAAAATGTCAGAATGGTTGACAATAGGGTGATTAGTGTTGATTTCATATAGTGAATGTTAACGTTGGAAACTACAGGAGGAGGCGGATCGCAGATCCTAAGTTAAATGGTGCACAATGCAAATGTGCACCAGGGGGGGATAGCGGACGATTTGGCTAACGCAGATCCATGGTTAAGCGGTGAACTTTGCTATATCCCCATTTGTCAGCTTCTCATAGACCAATAGCGCTCATTTTTCGGCTACAATCAGCATTTCAAAATCTTCGGTAGTTAACTTGTCATTTCTTGAAAAAGCCCCAAGTTTTGCGCCGAAAATTTCGATTTTTGAGAATTCCAGCGATTTTAGCAACCATGTCATTTCACAGGGAACATAATATCTTTCGTTACATTCAAGGACCCTTTTGTTTCCAAAATCATCTTCAAATTCTGTTTCATTGTGGTCTCTGAAGGTCATAAGATCAAAAGTATTGCTTCGATA
>CAZVTL010000380.1:519-2636 GCA_964630075.1 uncultured Tangfeifania sp. | reverse complement strand
ATTTTTCAACCCTGTATCCGTTACTGTATCCACTGCCTGCAGATGTGAAGTCAATTTGCAGCGTATGATTGACCAGCTTGGTTTTATCCGCGCGGGTGATGTTGTACAACTTTCCAACTTTATAAGTGCCATTGGCCCCACGTTCGAATGGCTGACCAGCTTTTGGAGTAATCAACCCAAACATTTGGCCTCTCAGTACACCGCGGTCGATTCTGTAAGTAGTGCCATCGACATAAAATGGTAGTGAATCTGTTGGAACATTCAGGTTTCTCTTGAGGAAACGGGCATCTCTTGAAGGATCCACCGAACCATATGCTTGTGTCCAGGTAGCATAGTAGTCAGGCGTAATCGCCGGACCGTCAGTTCCATTGGCAGCAGGAAATGCTGGCAATGGAAACATGTCTCCTGACATGGAGAAGTAGGCCATGCGGTTATGTCCGTTGAGGTCAGGACGCTGGTCAACAGCAAAGATCAACTCTTTGTTGTCGTGATTTTCATCATCAAAGATGGCAAAGTATTCTGGCGACAGCTGGTATTTCCCTGAATTGATAACCTTATCGGCATAGGAAATAACCTTATCCATATCTTCAGGTTTGAACGAGGCGGTGGCATAAGGATCTCTCCAAACAGCAGCATTGAGGTGCAGGCGAGCAAGTAATCCCCAAACAGCGCCTTGTGTGATGCGACCAGGACCAGTTGTTGTACCTACATCATTCTGAACTGCTTCCAGTTCTGTTCTGATGTATTCTACGGCTTCAGTCTTGCGTATAATCTTCGATACTTCATTGGGATCATCCTTGACAAAGGAGAGGCCATACATATCCAGCAAAACCATGTTGTAATAGGCCCTTAAGGCTCTCATTTCAGCCAGATACACTTTTGCATTCGCATCGGTACCGGCCAATGGGGTGAGTACATTGATAGCAGTCACAGTCCTTGAAATCAGCGTTGTGAGCGTGTTCCATGCCTCCGTGATACGTACATGCGAAGGAGTCATCAGGTGACGATGCAAGTCAATGTAGATTCCGTTGTCACCCCAGTCGGTACCGCCTCTGTAGGGGAGTATGGCTTCGTCTGTAGATATTTCCTGAAGGGCAAAATACCTTGTATGCAGGAAAAAGTCGGGTAGCAATGCATAGGTTGGGGCAACCGTTCCTTTGATGATATCGCTCTGTAATTTTCCACCGGAAAAGGATTCGTCCAAAATTTGTTCTTTCAGTTTTGAGCAACTGAATCCAAGTAATATGGTGGCCAGAAAGGCAATCTTAAACTTGTTTTTCATGTCTATATTCTTTTTAATTAATTAGAATGTTACGTTTAGTCCGAATACAAAAGCACGGGCTTTGGGATAGCTGTTTTTGTCAATACCAAACGACTGGATGCCTCTGTCTGAGCTATCCTGGTTTACCTCAGGATCGAATCCGCTGTATTTGGTGATGATAAATAGATTCTGACCTGTAACTGAAATGCGCAGTTCGTCAATCCACTTAGCAAAACCAATCTTCTTTGTATCAAGACTATAAGCGAGTGTCGCATTGTTCAGTCTGAAGAAGGAACCATCTTCGAGGTAGCGTGTAGAGACGGATGCAGGATTGATGCTGCTTTCTGTCGGAAATTCAATCGCGGCAGCAGTGGTATTCAAGGATTTGGCCAGTCGGGCTTTGTAGAAGTTTGCGGTGGCTGTATTGTTGAAAATTTTATTTCCGGATACTCCGTTGAAATTCATCGCCAAATCAAAACGTTTGTAATTAAAGCTTGCATTAAAGTTGAACATTTTGTCTGGTAATGCAGAGCCAACAACATGACGGTCGGCGTCAGAATCTTTGCCATCCTTGTTCCAGTCGACGTACTTGGTAAGACCATTGGTCCCCATGCCATCGAATTCCTTCATGTAGAAAGCACCAATCGGATAGCCATTTACATAACCATTCACGGTTGCAGTACTTAATCCGGCACCTGACGCACCACCTGTGGTCAGGATGGTAAAGGGCGAATTTTCAACATCATTTTTGATGAAAGTAACATTGCCGCCAAAGTTATAGGAAAGACCGTTCTTGTTTTTGTGTTGGTATTCCAAAGCCAGCTCAAGACCATTGTTGGTGATGGTCATATCCTTC
>CAZVTL010000380.1:0-509 GCA_964630075.1 uncultured Tangfeifania sp. | reverse complement strand
CATTGGTCCAGTAGCTGGTAGCAGGCTGGATAGGATCGGATGGAACCACTTCGAGAAGGATGTTGTTGGAAACTTTGTGGAAATAGTCTATGGTTCCGGAGAGATCGCCTTTGAACAAAGCAAAATCAAGACCAAGGTTTGACTGGGTAGAGACTTCCCATTGAATGTCAGGATTGGCCAGGCGGACATAGGTTGTACCCGCAGGATAAGTTGTCGAGCCATCCAAAGGGTAGCTTGTTGTTGAACTTACACTGGTAGTAAATAACGCCTGCGTGATTTTGTTGGGAATTTCCTGGTTGCCTGTTTGTCCCCAACCTGCGCGCAATTTTAGATTGGTAAATGGCAGTGATTTCATAAATGGTTCTTCTGTAATTCTCCAACCTCCTGCAAATGAAGGGAAAGTCCCGTACTTCCTGTTGTCGCCAAATTTTGATGAACCATCGGCACGAACGGTAGCAGTAAACAACAACTTGCCCTTGTAGCTGTAGTTAGCCCTTCCAAAGAAAGAC
>CAZVTL010000379.1:0-2637 GCA_964630075.1 uncultured Tangfeifania sp. | reverse complement strand
GGTGGTGGGTTGCTCCGTTTCAATGGGAAAAATTTTACGATTTACAACAAGTCAGATGGATTGAGCAACGACATCGTTACCAGTTTGCGGCAGGACAAGCGTGGCAATTTGTGGATTGGTACCAAAATGGGGCCCAACATTCTCAGGGCAGACAGAATGCAAATTAAACCGGGTAACACCAATTCGGCCATTTTTAAAAGTTTTACCTATGACGATGGGTTTTTGGGAATGGGATGTAATTTAAATGCTCAGTTCGAAGATAAAAATGGGGTGATTTGGTTTGGTTCGAGCAACCGGCTTACGGCCATCAAGCCGAAGGAGGAGGTTGCTGATACCGTTGCCCCCAATATCAAAATTACCAATGTTCAGCTGTTCAATGAAAATTTAAATTGGTCCCAAATTGATCCGCGAAAAGACACCAGCATTGTTTTGGGGAACAGTGTTCAGGTTCATCATTTGCGGTTCAGTGATATTTCCAAATGGTATTTTCTTCCGGAAGATCTCAGTCTTTATTACGACAATAATTTTCTCACTTTCAACTACATTGGAATATCCCAGAGCCAAACACTTAAAATAAGGTATGTATACTGGCTGGAGGGTTTGGACCGAAACTGGAGTTCACCGACAGATCATACGGAAGTGGCTTATGGAAACCTCAATCCAGGAAAATACATTTTCAAGGTAAAGGCAATGAATGCCGAAGGAATTTGGAGCAAGGAGTGCAGTTATGCCTTTTCAATCCGTCCACCGTGGTGGAAAACCTGGTGGTTTTATTCTTTGGCATTTCTGGCGGTTGTATTGATCATACTTGGATACATTAGACTAAGGGTCTACCAGCATATAGCCCAAAAGAAGCTGCTCAGCAAAATTATTGATGAACAGACGCATGAGTTGAAAGACAAAAACAGGGAATTGAAAAACATGAACAATGAATTGCTTATCTCCAATTCTGAAAAGGACAAATTTTTTTCAATTATTGCACACGATGTACGTGGACCTTTGGGCACATTTCACCTCTTTACAGAATTAATGGCAGAGAATCTGGAGACCTATGAGCCCAAGGAGATCAGGCTCATGGCCAATAGCATGCATGAATCAGCATCGAGCCTTTTCAAACTTCTGGAAAATTTGCTGATTTGGGCAAGGATGCAGCGGGGTTTGATTCAGTTTAGTCCGGAGCAGCTCAATGCAATCGAAATTCTCAACAATGCCGTGGAGACCAATCTTCAGACAGCGAAGAACAAGTCAATTGCAATCATCGTTGATATTTCGGATAATCTGGAAGTTTTTGCTGACAAGAACATGGCTGAATCGATACTTAGAAACCTGATATCCAATGCGGTAAAATTTACACCCAGGGGTGGAAAAGTGACAATTTCTGCTGAAAAACAGGATGATAGTGTGATTCTGTTTAGCGTGGCGGATACTGGGATTGGCATGGATGAAAATGCATTGAGTGATCTGTTCAAAATCGACATTCACAACAAAAGAAAAGGAACGGAGGGTGAATCAAGTGCCGGATTGGGATTGTTGTTGTGCAGTGATTTTGTCAAGAAACAGAATGGCCGTATTTGGGCTGACAGTGAAGTAGGGAAGGGAAGTACCTTCTATTTTACCATGCCGTCGGTTTCCTGACATTAAAATTTCCATGCCACTATTCTGCTTGATTTGTTGCCGTGTGTCATAGGGATAGTCTTCACAGATGCAGCTCCTTCCTGTTTCAATGCATGGTAGATCTGTGGCAAATTGTTGCTTTTGGATACAAGCACAGAGAACCATCCAATTGAGGTTGACCAGATTCGGCTCTCCTTGACCATTTGCCTGATAAATTTCAATTCTCCACCATCACACCAAAGTTCGTGGCAAATTCCACCAAAATTCAGCTTGGCTTCTTTACTTTTGATACCGCTCAGATTGCTGTTTTTCTTTTGGGAGCCACGATTAGCCTCTTCGGCAGAGGTATGAAAGGGCGGATTGCAAAGGGATAAATCATAGTATTCGCCAGGTTGGATAATTCCTGAAAAAATCGAACCTGCCTCCTTTTGCAACCTGATGGAGATGCAATTTTTCAAGGAGGGATTGCGCTGTATTATTTCATTGGCACTTTGAATGGCAACAGGATCCAGCTCGGAACCCACAAACGACCAGTCATAGGATCTGTTTCCTAAAATGGGGTAGATACAATTTGCTCCGACACCAATGTCGATGCAATTTACCTGGCTTCCCACCGGAACAACTCCATGGTTGCCTTCGGCAAGCAGATCAGCCACCCGGTGCAGGTAATCGACCCTGCCGGGAATGGGCGGACAAAGGTATCCATTTGGAATATCCCAATACACAAGGTCATAAAAATGGAGCAGAAGTGCCTTGTTGAGCATTTTTACAGCCTCCGGATTGAAAAAGTCGATTGACGCGTCACCATAGGGATTTATCTTTACGAAGGGTGCCAAATCAGGGCAACTTTGGATCAATAACCCGAAATCATATCTCTCCCTGTGTTTGTTGCGGGGGTGTAACCCTGGTTTTTCCTTTGCAGGTGCTTTTTTCGGTTGCATGGTGCTAAGATACGGAAAGGCAATAGGTTTGTTTGAAATGTTTGAAATGTTTGAAATGTTTGAAATGTTTGAAATGTTTGAA
>CAZVTL010000378.1:0-2644 GCA_964630075.1 uncultured Tangfeifania sp. | reverse complement strand
GGAGCTCAACCAAAAATTGTTATCGAATTACAAGGAATCCCAGATCTACCGCATCGACCACTACCTGGGCAAGGAGACCGTTCAGAATATGCTGGTCACCCGTTTCTCCAATGGCATCTTCGAACCAATCTGGAACCGCAATTTTGTTCACCATGTCGAAATTACCTCCGCTGAGACCCTTGGAGTCGAGGATCGGGGAGGCTATTACGACCATTCAGGTGCTTTGATGGATATGGTTCAAAACCACCTGATGCAGCTGGTAGGGATGATCGCTATGGAACCTCCTGTGGTGGTGGAAGCCAATGCCATCCGGAACGAAATGTTGAAAGTATTTCAATCCATGCGGCCGATCAAAGAAGAAGACGTTGCAAAACAGGTTTTTAGGGGTCAATACACCGGGTCTCACATCCATGGACAACCGGTGAAGGGATACCGGGAAGAGAACGGTGTGGGGAGTGACTCACGAACAGAGACCTTCGTGGCGATGAAATTTTTTATCGACAATTTCAGGTGGGCCGGCGTTCCCTTTTACATTCGTACCGGAAAAAAATTACCTACAAGGGTGACAGAGGTGGTCATCTATTTTAAAACCACTCCGCACCATCTTTTTACATACCATTCTGATAACGAACCGATAAACAATCAGTTGGTGCTGCGAATCCAACCCGATGAAGGGGTATTGCTGAAAATCGGTATGAAGGTTCCCGGGGCTGGTTTCCGGGTACAGACCATGAACATGGATTTTCACTACAACGAACTCTCCACCAGTTACCTGCCATCCGCCTACAGCCGGCTTCTGCTCGATTGTATGCAGGGAGATGCGACCCTCTATTCGAGAAGTGATGCCGTCGAAAAGGCATGGGAATATGTGCAACCCATTCTTGACGCATGGAAAAACAATCCTGAAATACCGATATTTGGCTATCCCGCCGGTACTTGGGGTCCGGAGATGGTGGATGGGCTTGTGGAGGAGGGCGTTTGGCGCAGACCCTGCAAAAATCTTGCCAACGACGGTGAATATTGTGAATTGTAAACAAAATGGATAGAAATCTTCAAATCTTTAGGGATTCCCGGTTACTGGCCGACCACCTGGGCAATGAGCTGATGGACTGGGTGGCTGGGTCGTCCAGTGAGCGTTATCATATTGCCCTTTCTGGTGGCAAAACGCCCGACCTGCTCTTCTCAGCACTGGCCGCTAACTATGCTGAATCCCGGCTTTGGCAGAAGTGCCATTTCTGGTGGGTGGATGAACGGATGGTTGCACCGGAGGATCCTAAGAGCAATTTCGGCCGGTGCCGCGAACTGTTACTTTCCAAAATCGTCATACCAGCTGAAAATGTCCACCGGATAAGGGGAGAGAAGGAGCCTTACCAGGAAGCCGAAGTATATGAGACAGCGCTTCGAAGCACCATTCCCGCACAGAATGGATGGCCCATTTTCGATTTCATGCTGCTGGGGATGGGTGAGGATGGACATACTGCCTCAATTTTCCCCAACCAGCTTGAGTTGTTGAAATCAGGGCGGCTGTGTGCGGTGGCGACCCATCCGGTCACCCAGCAAAAAAGAGTTACGCTAACCGGAAATGTGATCAACCATGCGGCAAGAATATGTTTTCAGGTAACCGGTGCAAACAAGGCAAAACCACTGTCGGAAATCTGGAGTGCGGGAGTAAAAGGTAAATTGTTGCCTGCAGGCAACATTCGGGCGGTAAATGGTCAAATATTCTGGTTTGCCGATGAACAGGCAGCCAGTCTCATCACCTGATTCTTTTCTGAAATAGTTCATTCACACAACTGTATAATAATTCAGTCCAACAATTCTTTGTATTGGCTCAATTAAACTTACTTTTGCAGCTGCATCCGTTCGGACAAGCCCTGTCAGAACATAAATATTGTCGAACTTGAATAGAACCCATTCATATGCCAGGGGATAGAAGAGCCGGACATCTTATCATGTTTGCGGTAACCCTGATATTCGGGATCAATATACCGCTCTCCAAATCCCTATTGCCGGTTTGGATCTCGCCAGAGGGTCTTACCCTTTCCCGGATTCTATTCGGGACTGTTGCCTTTTGGGTGACCTCCTTCTTTGTGGCACGTGAAAGGGTAACCTGGAAGGAACACCGCTTCTTCTTCCTTGGGGCTTTGTGTGGAGTCGTTTTCAACCAGGGACTTTTCATCACAGGTCTGAGCCTGACCTCCCCCATCGACGCCTCCATCATCATCACCAGCGGACCGCTTTTTGCCATGATTTTTGCGGCGATCCTTCTGAAAGAGCCGATATCTGCATTGAAAGTAACGGGGGTATTGGTAGGCGCAAGTGGCGCCATCCTGCTGGTTTTCAATGGTCATCAGGCATCGGCAAACCACACCAGCAATCTGACAGGCAACATAATGGTATTGGGAAGTGCCTTCATTTATGCATTTTACCTGGTCTTTACCAAACCATTGACACTCCGATACTCCCCGATCACCCTGATGAAATGGATGTTTCTTTATGCATCTGTTTTGGTTACTCCTTTCTATTACAAACAACTGATGGCGTCGCCGGTTTACCATCATCCCGAGATAACGCCACTCTTTCAGATGCTGTATACCCTTTTCATTGCCACTTTCCTTGCCTATTTGCTGATACCACTGGCCCA
>CAZVTL010000377.1:931-2661 GCA_964630075.1 uncultured Tangfeifania sp. | reverse complement strand
CCTGTCTGCTGGTAGCGCCTTCAAATGCTATCGGACAAACGTACAAGACAGTTAAGGGTAAAGTTGTTTCTGCCAACGGAGAGCCATTGCCCGGGGTATCTATCGTGGTGAAAGGTACAACCACGGGTACCGTAACCGACATGGATGGGAAATATACACTATCCAGTATTCCGGCCAATGCAAAATTGGTTTATTCATTTATTGGTTTTACCCCATCTGAAGTAGCGTTTACCAACCAGGCTGAGATCAATGTCACCCTGCAGGAAGACACCAAGCAGATCGAGGAGGTAGTGGCCATCGGATATGGTACCGCCAAAAAACGGGACCTTACCGGTGCGGTTGCACAGGTAAAAGCGGATCGGATCGTGAATGAAAAGCCTGCTACAGTGCAGGATATTCTTCGCGGTAATGTGGCAGGTCTGGCTGTTGGCTATGCCCCATTGGCCAAAGGGGGTGGTGACATGGAGATCAGGGGTGACAATACCCTGAAGACCGCTTCCAACCCTTTGATTGTTTTGGATGGAGTAATCTACCAGGGAGGCATGGAAGACATCAATCCCAATGACATTGAGACCATTGATGTCCTGAAGGATGCCTCTTCTTCAGCAGTTTACGGAGCAAGGGCTTCCAATGGAGTTGTCATCGTGACAACAAAAAAAGGAAAGCAGGGCAAGCCAATGATCAATTTGAATACAAGTGTAGGTGTTGCCACCATGGCGACCCTTCAGGATGTTCATGATCCATATGATTTTCTTGACTGGAGAACAGACGTTATGAAGTCGCTGAATTATTACAATACTGCGACCAACCAGAAACTATACAAATTTGATGACCCAACCCAATTGGGTCCCGGAATAACCGAGGCTCAATGGAGAGATGGCTCTACAGGTGAGTTGACAGATATCTGGCTGGCACGGATCGGATTGTTGCCGGTTGAAGTAAAGAACTACAAGGCAAACACTCCCGTCAACTGGGGTGATCTGGTATTCCAGAATGGAATGCGTCAGGATCATAATCTTTCACTCTCCGGAAAAAAAGATGAGATCACCTATTACTGGTCACTTGGATACAACAAGAACGAAGGTGTGATCGTGGGTGATGAGTTTACCACCATCCGCAGCAGGTTGAATGTGGATGCCAAAGTAACCGATTGGCTGAGTGTGGGTCTCAATACTCAATTCGCAACCCGTGACGAAAGCAACATCAATGCAGATTGGGGCCAGATTTGGCTCAGTTCACCCTGGGGCTCTATTTACAAGGATGACGGTGTCACCTATCGGATAAGTCCGGTCGATGACCTTGGCCGTGGAGCCAAATATCCGTTGTACGATAAAATGTATACGGAACGCCGCCGGGTATACAATACCCTGACAAGCAGCCTTTATGGAAAAGTAACATTCCCACTTGGCATTACCTACCAGATCAACTATTCTCCACGCTACCAGTGGTACGACAACATGAACCACAGATCGGCACTGCACGAAGAGTGGGCATTGTTTGGAGGTGAGGCCAGCCGTGAACAAAGTTCCATCTTCAGCTGGCAACTGGACCATTTGGTCAAGTGGAACAAAACGATCAAAAAAGACCACCTGATCGACGTTACCCTGCTGGCCAATGCCGAGAAATACCAGAGCTGGCAGAACTCCATGCTAACACAGGGATTCTCTCCGACCGATGCGTTGGGCTACCATAACATGACTGCCGGCAAGAGTACTTCCAACAGTATTAGT
>CAZVTL010000377.1:0-921 GCA_964630075.1 uncultured Tangfeifania sp. | reverse complement strand
AATACAGCACTGGCGACGCTTTAATGGCAAGGGCATTCTATTCCTACAAAAACAGGTACATGATCACCGGATCAGTACGTAGGGACGGTTACTCCGCATTCGGACTCAAGCATCCCCGCGGTACATTCCCTTCAGTAGCTTTGGGTTGGGTAATGTCGGATGAAACCTTTATGAAAAATGACATTCTCACCTACGCAAAACTACGTGCATCCTGGGGTGAAAATGGCAACAGGGAGGTTGGACGTTACGATGCCTTGTCATCCATGAGCATTGGCAAATACCCCTATCAGTCACTTGCAGGAAGCATCTTTGAGAGTAACCAGCTGTATGTAAACAGGATGGCCAATCCGGAGCTGAAATGGGAACGAGGAAGGGCACTGAACTTTGGACTGGATTTCTCAATATTAAACGGATTACTGGATGGTTCACTTGAATATTACAAGATGAACACCCTTGACCTGTTGGTAGACCGTAAGTTGCCCGACCTGACCGGATTTGCCTCCGTGGCCACCAACCTTGGAGAGCTGGAGAACAAGGGGGTAGAGTTTACCCTGAATGCCAGAATCATGGACAAGGAAAATTTCAAATGGAGAGGCAGTTTTAATATCTCCTACAACAAGAATGTAATTGTTCATCTCTATGGCGATATGGTACCTGTGAAAGATGCCAGTGGAAATGTGATCGGCGAGAAAGAGGGAGACGACGTATCCAACAAATGGTTTATCGGACATTCCAATACCCAGGTTTGGGAACCAAAGATCATCGGAGTATGGCAAAAAGGCGAGGAAGCCGAAGCCATCAAATATGGACAGTACCCTGGAGACTTCCGCCTGGAAGATGTGGATGGAAGTGGGAAAATCAATGAGCTGGACAATCAATTCCAGGGAAACACCGTTGCGCCCGTCAGATGGAACCTTCGCC
>CAZVTL010000376.1:0-2664 GCA_964630075.1 uncultured Tangfeifania sp. | reverse complement strand
AATTGCAATGGTACCAGTGATTGATGCCTGCTCCAATAATGATCATGCACTTGCCTTTTGTGGCTTCGGCGGTGCGG
The DNA here is from genome assembly GCA_964630075.1 of uncultured Tangfeifania sp. Lineage (GTDB taxonomy): Bacteria > Bacteroidota > Bacteroidia > Bacteroidales > Prolixibacteraceae > CAINVV01. Next base: position 2,587 of record CAZVTL010000376.1, on the reverse strand, counting down.
ATCCATTCTGAAGCAAACTGCAGGAGTGTATTGCTTCCGATGCCGGTAAACATCTCCTGCCATGCCGGTGTATAGGCAGCATACCGGTCGTTGTAGCTTTCAGGATAATCCCCGGCCAAACCCCGGCCAACGCCATACTGGGCCATAATCAGATCATAGGCTGTAGTAACCGGTACTTTCCCGTCAATTGTATCAATGTATTTTACCGGTACTCCTCTCCATCGTGTTTTATCAAGGCCATAATCAATAAATTCCACCATTGAAACCTCATCCTGCCTGCCTAACAGGGTTAACAGCGGATAGTAATCCGAGTTGTCTTCTCCATCGACAGGAAGGGTACTCCAGTTCCCGTCTTTGCTGTCCCAGCGGTGACCGACACTTCCCCTCGGACAAACGAGCCTTCCGCTTTCCTGATCAATATTCAGAAATTTCCAGTCTCCATGTTCCGCGGATTTGTATTTTTCGACCCGGCTGGCCCTGAGCATCTTACCGGGAGTATAACCTTCACCCTTCTTTTCAAGCTCAATTAAAAATGGACTGTCCGTATATTTGGCAACATAATCAAGGAAATAAGGAATCTGCTTTTCGTGATGCGCCTCTTTTAAGATGATGTGTGTAACGGCCAACCAGAAAGGTCCGTCCTGACCGGCATGCACCGGTACCCAGGTATCGGCATATTTGGCCACCATGTTAAAATCCGGAGAAAATACCACCGTTTTGGTACCATTGTGCCGGGATTCGGCAAAGAAGTGCACATCGGGAGTCCGTGTCATAGCAAGGTTTGCCCCCATTACAGCAACAAATTTGGCATTGAACCAGTCGGCACTCTCGGCTACATCGGTCTGTTCTCCCCACATTTCGGGGAAAGAAGGCGGCAAGTCGCAATACCAGTCGTAAAAACTGAGGTTCAGACCACCCATAAGCTGCAGGAATCGGGACCCGCTGGCATAGCTAAGCATCGACATGGCAGGGATTGGAGAAAATCCGGCGAGGCGGTCGGGGCCATACTTTTGAACGGTATAGATATTCGCCGCGGCAATCATTTCAAGGGCTTCTGACCAGCCAACACGTCGCAGACCGCCTTTGCCACGGGCTTTCTGATATTGTCTCCTTTTATCAGGATTTTCCTGGATATTCTTCCATGCTGCAACCGGATCGCCGGTTCTGTTCTTCTCTGCCTGGTATAAATCGAGCAATGCCCCTCGCATAAGTGGATACTTGACCCGGATAGGACTGTATAAATACCAGGAAGCCGAGATTCCGCGCTGACAGCCACGTGGTTCATAAGGTGGTAACTCTTTGTCAAAAACAGGGTAGTCTATTGCCTGGGTTTCCCACACTACGATACCATCCTTGACATGAATATTCCAGCTGCAACCGCCGGTGCAATTCACCCCGTGAGAACTTCGCACCACCTTGTCGTATTGCCACCGGCTGCGGTAAAAATCTTCCCATTTCCGGGTTTGTGGGGATATTAAATCTTTAATCCAACTCATATTGATTTGAATATGTTGTGTTTACTTAGAATATTTTTCCTGCCGTTTCAAAATTGCATGATTTACACTCAGGCGTTTTCGCCTGAACCACAATCCGGAAATTGCCAGTATAATCAACAAACTGACCAACATTGCAGAATGCAGGAACCAGGTTTTCTCTACCAGCGGCTGCGCCGGATTTTGCTCATCCGCATGCCTCAGGAAGAGTTGCAGTTGTGCATTCTCCTCTTCGGTTACCGGATGATTTTTATAGGCTTCAAGCATGGAGGGAAACGGAGCAGTGGCGATTATGCCTTTTAATCCGGCAAATCCGCCCAAACGCGAATATGCTTTGGTAAGATCCTTTGCAAGGGTTCCGCCTTTGCCTGTATTATTGTATGTGGCATTGTGGCAGGAAACGCAGGATACCCCGCCATTTTCAAAACGCTTTTCCCCGTTGAACAGCCCTTTTCCCGCCAGGATATCAAGCGGAGAATTCGCTTTCAGCATGGAATCAACTTTTAATTTCAGCAGTGCTGCTTGCGGATTAACAGCACCACCGGCACCTCCATCGATGTGGTCAAGTATCTTGTTCACCTGTTCAGCAGTGAGCGCATTGTCGGGCATCGGAATATTGTTGTACTGCTTAAAGATCGCAACCGCCTCAGGATCACCGGATTTAATTAATTTGGTTGATGATTGTATAAATTGTACCAGCCATTCGTTGGTGCGTTGTTTGGTAATCCCTTTCAAATCAGGACCTACGGTTTTTCCTCCTCCAATTGTATGGCAGGCAGCGCACGGTTTGAAAAGTGTTGCTCCATCCTGCGCCAAAGCCTGATGGCTCAATAATCCCGTCAGCAAAAGGCTTGTGAGGACCAGGGTACTAATCTTTGGTTTCATTAATGACGATGCTTTAATGTTTCAAAATTCATTTTCTATTTTATCCGGCAATGCAGTTTAAACTGCTTTTAGTCCGGCAACTCAAATTGAGTCTCCCAGGTATTTCCGTTTTCCCGGGATTTAACAGTGAGTTCAAAGAGCTTCCTGTTTTCTGTGGAAACGATTTCCTTCCGGCCGGTAATATTTCCTTTGCCATGCTTTTGATGATT
>CAZVTL010000375.1:0-2685 GCA_964630075.1 uncultured Tangfeifania sp. | reverse complement strand
CCAACGGGATTGCAGGGGTCGTATTTGCAGTTTTTGTGATAGGGTCACTCTATTATTGACCGATCTGTTAGAGCCATTTATTACACAGAGAATATCTGACTATTTATCGAAAATGAAGAGCAAATAGAAATCTGTGCAATTTTGAATTTTCATTAGAGAAACCCCGGAGTTTCACAGAGTTGGAAAATCGCTTGCGATTTTCTCTCTGTGTACCTCATTTTTTCTCTTGTCAATATTACACAAAGCGACAATTTCAAAGCTATAATCTGTTTCAGCCAGGAGTCATAAATACTCTGTGTAATAATTATAAACAACTTCTTAGAATTTATAATTGAATCCAACTGTAAAAAGCTCCTTGAACTGCCATTTGGGCTCTTTACCAATCTCTTTCCCACTTTCGTCCTTGATGGAAAACAAAACGTTGTAATCGTAAATCAATTGGGTCATCACCCTCAGCCCAATGCGTGGAGTCACTTGCATAACGAGGGTCTGCTCCCAGTTGAGGTTTAATTTCTGGAAAGTATAGTTGTAATTGTTGAAAATTTCCACCCTGGTATCGTAAATAATATCTGACACGATGGGCCAGTGGAAGTTCAATTTCACAATCATTCCGGGTTCCCAATGTCTCTTTTCTCCGGCAGGAACCCCATAATTGACGGGGTTGATCAGGGCGGTATCCCTGATGAAGGTGGTTTTTGAGGTCAATGGAGACAGGAAAAGGGAAAAATTCTTGTTGGGCTTGTAATCCATCCCCAAAGAGAAGGTGAGGTATCCAGGAGACATAAAGGCGGAAATGGGATTCACCTTGTCAGGATATTTGTAGCCTTTGGCTACCTGGGTTCTGAAGTTGAATTCTGCAGAGTAATACCATTTTTTATAGGCGGCATATCCTGCCCTTGATTGAAGCTCAATCCGGTCTTCGTTCTTCTCAACTCCCCTCGTTTTAGAGGCGAAGGTCCCAAGTCTGAATTCCGCCATATTCTCCCATTTCACCATATTTTTGCTGTAATTGGCGATGTAACGCCCTATCAGCAGCAAGGAAAGCGAGCTTTCACCCCCCTTGGCCCAGTTCGAGATGGCTGTCTGTGTAAACCCCACCGTGCCGGTCCCATACAATTTCCACGGAAGTGGGTTGACCTTTCGGAAGTTCACCTTGTGTAGTCTGGAATCTGGTTTCTTAGGATCGAAGTGAATCTCCTTCTTTTGTGTTTCCGTAAAGCGTTGAAATTTTACTCCATCGTCAATTACAAGTCGCAAACCATCTCTCTTGTCGTTGTAGATGATGACACTAAGGGAATCGTTCTGCTCATTCTTGAGGAAGATGCGCATGGGTGCCATGGGCTGATTGGCCGTCCAAATCTGTGTCTTGGTTCCGGAAAGGTTGGTAAGGGTCACGAGCGTGGAGTCGAAGGCAGCATGATTGGTCAAAAAATGGAGGGCCATGCGGATCGAATCGTTAACTTTTCGGATTTCAGATTCATTGTAGATATGCAGCAACTCCCGGTTCACGGCATTCAGATGGTTTCTTTTGAGAATGGCGGCTTCGGCCGAGACTGTTGCAACATAACCTTCGCGGTAGCTGGTAATCAGTGAATCCCGTGTATGGAACAGGAGGGAGTCGTTGTAGGTTTGGCGGGTCCAGATAAAAAGCTTCAGCCGGATGGAATCTATCTCTGCTGGAGTGATAGTGTAGGGGAGTTTCACATTGCCCCAGCTTTTGTAAAACTTGCTGCTGAAAGAACCAGGCATGGTGCGATCCATCGAGGCCAGCATTTGCAGATAATTGCCTTCCGGGATGAGTGAAACCCTGGCCAATCCCTCTTCCAGATAGGGATCCGGAACCGGGATTAAAGTTTTGTGAAGACTGTCAACCACTGTCATTCTCCGCACATCCGTTTGCCGTTCTATCTCTTCGGCTGAAAGATAGCCCGGTACGATACGCTTGTTTGGAATATTCTCTGCTTTGCGGCTGAAGATGAAGGGGATAGTGTCTGTGTTGAGCATTTGGTCCATCTTGACAACTACCGTATCAATTGGCTCATTTTCGGCATAATCAATGATCCCCTTGATGCTTTTCTGGTAATTTGCATTCGTCACAAACCACTCTCCTGAGCCATTGAATACTTTTTTCATAAAAGAGACGCTCCACGAGAGGGTGTCAGTTATGACAACCGGTTCCTTGATTTTCTTGGGACTTTCCGATAGAAAAGTTTCAGCGCAAAGCGTCAAACTGACTGTTGTGAACAGGCTGACAGTCAATAGATATTTCATATTTTTGAATGTCATAATTCTCTATATAGTTGATCTTATCCGCAGTCCGAAAGATACGATTTTTTTGTTTGACATGCAGTGTTGACTGGTCGAACCAGTTTTTTCGTTGAACTTGAGTCAATCCTGGACCAAGCTAATAACAAGGCTTAAACCGTTTTCCGGTATCGCCATACCGCCAGCGAAAACATTGCCAGACCATATAGGGTGATGGAAATTAGCTCGCGTGCCATGTCCAGCAATCCGGAGCCTTTCAGTACCACATTGCGGATGATCCTGATCAGGTAGTAGAGCGGATTTATTTTGTCGAGGTTTTGGGCCCAAACCGGCATGCTCTCCACGGGCGTGAAAAGTCCGCTCATGATGATGAAGACAATCAGGAAGAAAAAGCTGACAAATAAAACCTGCTGCTGTGTG
>CAZVTL010000374.1:0-2694 GCA_964630075.1 uncultured Tangfeifania sp. | reverse complement strand
GACCAGCTCGATCGCCCCGGCGCCAGACGTAATCACCTACCCACAGCCACTCACTGCGCAAACCAAACCAGGAATAAAAAATTTCTACCATAGTTCAAATGCCCGCCATGTGCGGGCATTTTTATTTTTACATTTAGGGAGTCAAAGTAGTATTTTAGAGCGGAACGATGAATCTTGATTTTCTGGTTGTTGAGGGAAATATTGGTGCCGGCAAAACGACTTTTGCCAAAATGCTGGGAGAGGAATTCGATGCCAGGCTAATCCTGGAACGGTTTGCGGAGAATCCTTTTCTGCCCAAATTTTACGCCGATCCTGAAAAATATTCGTTCCCGCTCGAACTCTCCTTCCTGGCCGAAAGATATGGCCAGCTGACAAGGGAGCTGGCCAACCGGGAACTGTTTCAGCAACATACCATCGCCGATTACTATTTCATGAAATCCCTCATCTTTGCGCAAAATACGCTGGCCACCGATGAGTACAACCTTTACCGCAATTTCTTTGACATCATCTACGAGCGGCTGCCAAAACCGGATCTTTTTGTCTACCTGCACCTGCCGGAAGAGCGGTTGCTGGAGAATATCCGCCACAGGGGCAGGGATTATGAAAGCACCATCGATGCTGTCTACCTGAAGAAAATAAGGGAGGGCTATTTTACCTTTTTTGCCCAGCAAAACGATTTTCCGGTCTTGATCGTGGATACATCGGCTTTGGATTTTGTTGCACACCACCAACACTACACCATGCTCCGGGATCTGGTGTCGCAGCCTGTTGACTGGAAAGGGATAAGACGAGAAATTTTACCTGCTGAAAGCTAACAATTCACAGCTCCTCCCTCTTTTTTTGAATGAAAAGTTGTACTTTCGTGACCTTGATTCCAGCATATCAATGGCTACTATTATTTATTTCTTAAGCTCTTTTTTATGAAGAAAGTTAGTTTGATGATGTCCCTCCTTTTTGCAATGAGTGCATTCCTGATTACCGGATGCTCTTCGTTGAAAAAGATGCAAAAAAATGCCGCATTGGTTAATTATTCAGTAATACCGGAGGTACTGGAGACACACGGCGGCAATGTGGATGCAACCATTCAGAGTCAATTCCCGGAGAAATATTTTGCCCCGAAGGTCACGTTGACGGTTACACCGGTACTCAAATATTTTGGTGGTGAGACGGCCTACGCTCCCTACATTTTGCAAGGGGACAAGGTGAAAGCCAACAACAAGGTGATCCCCAACAAGGCGGGTGGCAGCAACACTTTCAAAGGCACCATTCCCTACAACAAAGAGATGTTGAATGCAGACCTTGAGCTTAGGATTCAGGGATCTTTGGGCAATGCTTCCGTCAGTTTTAAAACCATCACAGTTGCCAAAGGAGTGATCGCTACTTCAACTTTGGTTGACAATAGTCCGCTGCCAATCCAGGGAGTTCAAAAGAGATCGAATAGTTCCGGTATCTATGACCCAACAGTTGACAAATACCAGCGAATAGTGCCGGATTCCTACATGGCTGATCTTGTCTACCTGATCAACAGTTCTGACATCAGGGCACAGGAGCTGACAAAGGCCGAGATTGCCCATTTGAACAAATACATCGAGGATGCCTACAAGGCAGAAAACAAAGAACTGAAGAATGTGGAAGTCTCTGCCTATGCTTCACCGGATGGTGCATTGGACCTTAACTCGCAACTGGCAGGGAAAAGGGAAGGCTCGGCCTCCGGCGTGGTAGAGAAAGACCTGCAAAAGAACAGGATCAAAGCTGATATTACCTCAAAAAATACCCCTGAGGATTGGGAAGGTTTCAAAGCATTGATGGAGAAATCCAATATCCAGGACAAGGATTTGATCCTTAGGGTGCTGGCAATGTACTCCGATCCTGAAGTTCGCGAAAGGGAAGTAAAAAACCTCTCCTCCGCTTTCACCAAAGTTTCTGATGAGATCCTTCCACAGCTTCGGCGTGCGAAAATTACCGCAAACGTCAACTTAATCGGTAAATCAGATGCAGAGATTGCCAGACTGGCTGATTCCGATCCTTCCAAACTGAATCAGGCTGAATTGCTTTATGCTGCAGCATTGACCAACGATCCATCAAGGCAGAAGGCGATCTATATCAGTTTTGCCAAAACCTATCCGGATGACTGGAGAGGTTTCAACAACGTTGGATACATGGAGATGAGCGAAGGCAATTTTGAGGCAGCAGCAACCAGCTTCCAAAAGGCCGACCAGCTGGATCCCAAGAATCCGGTTGTTCAAAACAATTTAGGGTGCGTCGCACTGAAAAATGGTGAGTGGTCAAAGGCCGAAGAGCTCTTTGGGGCTGCCACCGGTGCAGGTAAAGAGGTTCGGGAGAATTTGGGTATCCTGAAGATCAAGCAGGGAGATTACGATACCGCTGTAAAGTACCTGGGGGAAGAGTCCTCCAGCTATGCCAACCGTGGTTTGGCCCAACTGTTGAATGGCGACAATACCGGCGCCTTGAAGACATTGAGCGCAGCACCTGTAGAATCTGGACGCATTGCCTACCTGAAGGCGATTGTCCATGCCCGTGCAGGCAAGACCAGCCAGATGTATGAAGCGCTTGTAAACAGCATCCGGAAAGATCCGGCCTACAAGGTCATTGCCGAAAATGACCTTGAGTTTGCCAAATACTCCAGCGATCAGAATTTCAAGCTGCTGTTCAAGTAGCAGATAATTCAAGAAT
>CAZVTL010000373.1:0-2717 GCA_964630075.1 uncultured Tangfeifania sp. | reverse complement strand
GAGCATCGCATATTCACTATTTTATGGGATTTGTCGACAATTTTCTGATCCGGCATGTTGCCGGGATCAATTCGAATGCAGACCATCCGGGATTTGGGGTAATTGATGTGGAACCCAAATTCGTAGAAGGGATCAATCATGCCGAAGCCAGTTACCATTCTGTTCATGGGTTGATAACGGTTAGTTGGAAAAAGGAGGATAATGGGATTATTACCCTCCATGCAAAGATTCCGGTGAACTGTAAGGCCAATGTGATTTTGCCAGAAAAGGCAAAGGAGATCACTGTAAATGGCAAGGTGCCAAAATCGGACATGAACCGGATGATTCGAAAACAGGATCAGATGCCGAAAAAAAGCCTCCTCATCCATTCCGGCAATTACCAGATAAAATTTGAACTATAACAAGAATAAATATCCGGGATGAAGCCAAAACTATACCAACTAATTGGATGGCAATGTATGTTGTTTATTTGCATCAGTGCTGGTGCGCAGTCTCCCGGCGATTTTGACTATGCATTCCCAGATACCCTCAACAGTGTGACCGGCAATTATGGGGGCATGATGATCATTCCGGCTCCGATTGCCGAAAACATTTATTTCCTGCTCGACAATGAAGAACAAGCCAAAAAACAGGCAAATGAGGACTTCTTTTGCTAAAAACTTGCTTTTGACCCTGCTCACCTTGGTAGTCTGTTTGCCTGAAGCAAAGGCAGGAGAACCTTGTTGCCTCCTCCTGTTTAGCAGTCAGGACAACAACGAGGGCATCTCCTTCTCGGCGCCTACAATTGGATGGGTCATACCGGAGAAAGCTGGGGATAAAAAGTTTCAAAGGATTGACACGCATATTCATCTGTATGATACCGGGCGACCAGAAAGTGCGACGTTTTTGGATTCAGTGAGACATAAAAAGATCTATTTCCCACACTTGGCCGCTGAGTTTACAGAGACGGCAGGCCCTGCCGGGGTAGGGTTTGCCATCGTCGTGGAGGCGAGCAAGCGTCGGGAAGATAATTTTTGGCTGATGCAACAGGTTGATGCATCCAAAAGGCTGCTGGCATTCATTGGAAATCTTGACCCGCGTGATGCCTGGTTTGCGGAGGATCTTGATTTGTTAGCGAAGAGCAGCAAATTCAGGGGAATCAGAATCCGTCCAAAAACACAGATAAACCTGGCAGATCCTGCGGTGGTAGAGCGATTATCGGAACTTGACAAACGGAAACTTGTCCTGGAACTGGGGATCAATGGCATTGATCCGGCACTGGTAGCAGCTATCGCACACCGTTATCCGGATCTCCATGTGGTGATTGACCATCTGGCTGGTGGAAAAATGTTCATCGACCTGAAGGAACAGGAAAAGTGGAAAGAGCAACTGGCGATATTGGCTTCCGAACCAAATGTCTACTGTAAAATCTCCGCCTTGTTTGATCTTTCAGGTCAACAACCTGCGCCGCTAAATTCAGGCTACTACGACCCGATGATAGATCCGGTGGTAAAAGCCTTCGGTCCGGAAAGGGTGATGTTTGGAAGCAACTGGACTCTTTCTGAACTATTTGGCAGCTACAAGGATATGGTAAATATGCTGGATGATTATTGTAAAAGAAGAAAGAACATCATTCCGGAGCAATTCTATTTTGAAAATGCAAAGAGGGTTTACGGTATTAAATGATGATAAATGCTTAAAAATAGATTAGATGAGAAGATACAATGCCGAAAAGGGAGAAAATCCAAATAAAAGGAGAGAATTTATCAAACAGGTTTCAGCCTTGGCTGTCTCGCTGCCGCTGCTCTCCTTTGATGCGAAAAACGGAAAAGAAAAAAAAGTTCCCCAAAGGGTTCTTGGCCGGACAGGGGTGAAGGTTTCGTTGCTCACGATAGGCGGTTTTCATGTGGGGGCTCCTGCTGTGCCGGATGAAACTGCCATAGAAATTATTCGCACCTCCATCGACCAGGGCGTTAACTTTATGGACAATGCCTGGTCCTATCAAAAGGGGAGGAGCGAGACGATCATGGGACAGGCCCTCAGGGACGGGTATCGCAAAAAAGTCTTGCTGATGACCAAACTGATGGGGCGTACTTTGGAGGAGGTCAAAACCCAATTGGAGACGAGTCTGAAAAGATTTGACATGGACAGTGTAGATCTGCTGCAGTTTCATGCCATCGGTTACAAGGAGGGAGATGTGGATGCCATTTACAAGAATGGCCTCATTGATTGGGCCATGGGATTGAGAGACCAGAAAGTGATCAGGTTCATTGGATTTACGGGACATTCAGATCCAGCTGCGCATATTGACATGATAAAGAGAGGTTACGAATGGGATACCGTTCAAATGCCGCTGAATATTGGCGATTATCACCGCGAATTAAGCTTTGAGAGGCATGTATTGCCACTCGCTGTAGACAGAAATATTGGCATTATCGGGATGAAATCGAACGGAATGGGACGTCTGGGAAAATCCAATATTGCCACCCCCATTGAGGGACTTCGGTACACGATGAGTCTGCCGGTTTCGACCGTTGCATCCGGTATCGATTCTTTGGAAATATTGAAAGAAAATCTGGCTCTTTTTCACAATTTTGAACCTTATACTGAAGCTGAGAAGGTTGAGCTATTGGCCCGAAGTTCCGGAAAATCTGAGTTAATTGAAGATTATAGAAAAAAATAAAAATGAAACGAGCATGTAAAATACTTGCATCCAAGAGGATGAGAATAGCCACATG
>CAZVTL010000372.1:0-2721 GCA_964630075.1 uncultured Tangfeifania sp. | reverse complement strand
CGGCCATCATGTCGGGCAAAGACTGGCAGGGACCTGCCCGCCTGCAACAAACCCCGATATGGCACTATTTGAATTCCGACCAGTGGCGTTACGATGGCAACCACTCCGATTACAATACAGTGCCAAAGAACGAACTGACAGAAAAGCATACTGCCGACATGATTGTGAAGGCCGTACGCAATGGCTGGATGCCTTTCTACCCTCAGTATGATAAAAACAACCTTGAAATAGCGAAAGATGCCATTGCGGCCGGGGCCAAAGACGATAAGGAGATTGTCAGCTATGTGGTTGAGCAGCTGAAGTCAAAAAAGCTGACCCACTCGGTGGCAGATCCGGATGCCGAAGTGAATTTTCCGCGCGTATGGTACATCTGGCGTGGCAATGCTCTTATGTCCAGCGCGAAAGGACATGAATTTTTCCTGAAACACTATTTGGGAACCCACCACAATTCGATAGCCGACGAAGTATCGAAAGATCTGGTTTCCGACATCAAATGGCGTGAGGAAGCGCCACAGGGGAAACTCGATCTGGTTGTAGATATCAACTTCAGGATGGACACCTCGGCCCTTTATTCGGATATTGTGTTGCCAACCGCATCCTGGTATGAAAAGAACGACCTGAACAGTACCGACATGCACTCCTTTATACATCCGCTTTCTGCAGCGGTGAAACCATCATGGGAAGCGAAATCAGACTGGGATATCTTTAAGAATATAGCACAGATTACCTCTGAATTCGCTAAAATTCACCTGCCTCTCCCCGTCAAAGACATTGTTAATCTGCCCATTGCACACGATTCAGCCGGCGAAATAAGCCAGCCTTCTGTCAAAGACTGGAGCATGGGAGAATGTGAAATGATTCCGGGAAAGACCATGCACAACATTGTAGTTCTGGAGCGGGATTACACGCAAATCTACAACAAGTTCATCTCACTTGGACCCAATATCCGGAATGGTATCGGGGCTCACGGCAACAGTTTTAACTGTTCTGACTATTACGACATGATGTTCGAAGACAAAGACCATCTTCAGGAAGTAAACGGAAAGATGTATCCATCTTTAAAAGATGATGAAGAGGCCATCAACGCCATTCTCCATCTGTCATCTCTCACCAATGGCGTGCTGGCCAACCGTGCCTATGAAAATGCGGAAAAGCGCACCGGACTGAAGCTGACAGATTTGTCGGAGGGCAATAAAAATGTTAAACTGAATTTCGACGATCTGAAATCCCAACCCCGCAGGTACATCAATTCTCCAATATGGTCAGGTACCATGGGAGAGGGAAAAGCCTATGCAGGATTTACCTACAACATCGAGAAATCGGTGCCCTGGCGCACACTTACCGGCAGGCAGCATTTCTATCTCGACCATGAAATGTACATCAAATTTGGCGAACATCTGCCAACCTATAAGCCATCTCCCAAGCCGGGTATTCTGGGCGATTTGAAGAATTCTGAGGCGACAGGCAAATCGAAAGTATTGAATGTGCTGACCCCGCACGGTAAATGGGGTATCCACTCCACTTATACCGACAACATCCGCATGCACACCCTTTCGAGGGGCATAGGTCCCTGCTGGATGAGCGAAGAAGATGCTGAAGAGTTGGGCGTACTCGACAATGACTGGGTCGAAGTATTCAATGATTATGGGGTTTACAGTACCCGTGCAATCGTCAGCGCCCGCATACCAAAAGGAATTTGTCTCATTTACCATGCCACTGAACGAACTTATACGGTTCCGAAGTCAGAAGCAAGGGGTGGCAAGCGTTCGGGAGGGCACAACAGCTTAACCCGGGTAAGGCTGAAGCCGAACCTGATGGCCGGCGGTTATGGTCAGTTCTCCTACCACTTTAACTATTGGGGACCCGTAGGTGTGAACCGTGACACCTTTGTAATTGTTCAGAAAATGAAAAAACTGGAATTCTAAAATTCGAAAAAGATTAATTATGGATATCAGATCGCAAATTGCAATGGTATTTCACCTCGACAAGTGCATTGGCTGCCATACCTGTTCCATCGCCTGCAAAAATATCTGGACCGACCGCAAAGGAGCGGAATACATGTGGTGGAACAATGTAGAGACCAAGCCGGGAACAGGTTATCCAACCAAATGGGAAGACCAGAAAATTTACAAGGGAGGATGGGTAAGAAATGGTGATAAAATTGAGTTGCGCGTAGCCGGAAAACCAACAGGTTTGACCAGGCTCTACCACAATCCGGATATGCCGGTGATGGATGACTACTATGAACCCTGGACCTACGATTACGACCATCTGTTCGAAGCACCGGCCGGCACCGACCAACCTACCGCACGAACCATTTCGCTGGTAACGGGAGAGCCTGTCGATGTAAAAGGCGGACCGAACTGGGATGATGATTTAAGCGGAACTCCTGATTATGGCAGAAACGATATCAACCTGAAAAATGTATGCGCCGAAGATCAGGAGGCTATGTTTCAGCTTGAACGCATGACCATGCATTATCTGCCCAGAATGTGCAACCATTGCCTCAACCCTTCCTGCGTGGCAGCTTGTCCAAGCGGCGCAGTCTACAAACGAGGCGAAGATGGAGTGGTACTGATCAGCCAGGAGAAATGTCGTGCCTGGAGACTTTGTGTCACCGCCTGTCCGTATAAAAAATCCTACTATAACTGGAGCAGTGGCAAATCTGAAAAATGTTTGCTATGCTACCCGAGACTGGAATCCGGACAGGCACCGGCCTGC
>CAZVTL010000371.1:0-2725 GCA_964630075.1 uncultured Tangfeifania sp. | reverse complement strand
TCTGTTTCAGCCATATCAGTGCACAGGTTTCCATCGAGTGGCAGCGCACACTGGGTGGGTCGTACTTCGACGAGCCCGGGGATATCGCTACTGCACCCGACGGCACCTGTTTCATGGTCGGTGTGACGGGCTCCAGTAATCATGATATCTTCGGATACCATGGAAACTTTGACTATTTCGTTGCCAAATTCAGCCCTTCAGGTGCTGTTTTGTGGAAAAAACCATACGGTGGATCCGACTATGAAGAGCCCTATTGTGTTCATCCGCTTGATGACGGAGGGTGTATTGTTCTGGGCTGGACAAGTTCTCTTAATCACGATGTACAGAACAGCCATGGTGGCCCCGGCGACGCCTGGATGATAAGGCTCGGCCCATCCGGGAATATTCTCTGGCAGCGCGCTTACGGAGGAAGTGGCAAGGATGAACTCTATAACATCTCTCCAACTGCCGATGGCGGTTACCTGCTGACAGGCCTCACCAATTCCACCGACGGAGATGTGCAGGCGAACTATGGCGGTACAGATTTCTGGGTGGTGAGGACCGACAGCCTGGGGCAGATTATGTGGGAAAACTCTTACGGCGGCAGTCAGGATGACAAAGCTTATAGCGGTTTCGAAGCCTCTGACGGCAGCCTGATCGTGGTGGGTGAATCCAAATCTGATGACTGGCAGGTGGTCTCGAACAAGGGGAAGACAGATATGCTGGTAATGAAGCTCTCTCCCGAAGGATTTGTTACATGGAGTCTCTCGTTCGGAACCAGCGACACGGATCAGGGCAACCTCGCCGGTGAAGTTCCCGGCGGATACCTGGCAGGCGGAACCAGCGGATCTATTGACGGTGATTTATCCGGCTTAGCCACCCATTATGTTGATTTCTGGCTGTTGAAGCTCGGTTATGACGGCAGTGTCATCTGGCAAAAAACCTTCGGCGGATCCGGTTCCGACCGCGCCGACGAGATGGTGGTATTTGAAGATGGCAGTTGTGCCATCACGGGTACCGTATCGTCAGATGATTTTGATTTTGAAGGGAATGACGGGAATATTGACATCGGAATAATCCGCGTAAGTGCGGAGGGCGATCTGCTCTGGCAGAAAACCTTCGGGGGCACCAAAGCCGAATTGGCCGGAGGTATTGACCGAACCCCCGACAACGGTTTTGTCCTGACAGGCTACGCATGGTCTGTTGACGGCGATCTGACCGGTATACCAAACAAAGGCTATAACGATTTCTGGGTACTCAAACTTTCCCCCGAAACCATCAGTGCTGCAGAAGAAGCAGCAACCGATCCCATCCTGTTATACCCCAATCCGGCTGCCGATGCTGTAACGATCAGCGTACCTGAGCCTTTCAGCGAGCTGCAGATTATTATCACCAGCGCCTCCGGCATCGCCGTCCTTCAAAAAACCATCACCAACGGCAGTGCGCTCTCACTGACCGGTCTTCCCGCAGGTGTTTATACCCTGCAAGCGCGCATGCCCGACGGGCGTGTGCGCACGGGGAAGATGGGCAAATTCTGATTTTTCAATCACAGGCTTCTGATTTACCTGCCTGCATCCGTGGTGTACTTCACCCGGATGCAGGCTGTATCTGAAGTGGTCGGGTCTGCCTGGACAGTTTTGCGTTAAAGTCAAGGAAATTTTACGTCTCAAGAAGAACACATTTCCCTGGTTTTCAATTATATTTCCTCATTCAATCCGCCTGGCAGCCAGCATCAGCATGCCGGAACGAATTATCAATGCTCCACACTTCATTCGGAAGTACATACACTTTTGGTGACTAGTGACAAAATTCAGCCAACCACCTCAAGTCATGCCGGGTGGCAAACACAGCCTGCGCATCAGACACTTCAAAGCCGGCAGCTTCGGTATCACGTGCTTTCGACTGAAGTGGCAGCGAAATAAAACTGATCGGTACGGTTGATTGTCAACACAGATAATCATACATTTGTACTCTGGCTATGAGAGGCACGATCTTGTGAGGGAAGCTCAACCCGCTCTCTTCGAAACTTTGTTGTAAATGACCGCGCTTCAAATAACACGATACGAATATGCGCCAATACAGCACTATGGGCTGAATAGGCGCTATAAAGTAGCGGGTATAAGCTAGTTAGCGGTCAGCTTAATAGACAAACCCTATAAATAAATGTAAAATATGACAGACAACATAAGAACGCTTGAGCAACAAAAAGAAGAGTTCAAACAAAAAAAACTTTTGGCTTCACCAATCGCAGGACTTATTGCTTGGTTGACAGTTGGAATATCAGGGTTAATATTTCCAGATAAAATTACCGTTTGGGTTTTATTTATTGCGACTGGTTCAATTGTTTATTTGGCTATGGGAATTTCAAAATTGACAGGAGAAGACTATCTCGACAAAAAAAAACCTAAGAACACTTTCGACACCCTTTTCTTTCTTACTGTTGCCCAAGCAATTTTGGTATATTCAATTGCTATTCCTTTTTTTATTGAGAACTATACATCTCTTCCATTAACGGTTGGAATTTTAACAGGTTTAATGTGGGTTCCATTAACTTGGATTATTGACCACTGGGTTGGACTATTTCATTCAATAACAAGGACAGTTTTAATTTTAGTTCTTTGGTATTTATTCCCGTTAGACAGATTTGTAACAATTCCAATGGCAATTGTTGTAATTTATATTATATCAATTATAATTTTGAAAAATAGAAAAAATAAGACATAAAATAAAAGCCGAACCGCTAACA
>CAZVTL010000370.1:0-2738 GCA_964630075.1 uncultured Tangfeifania sp. | reverse complement strand
CTCAACTTCGTTTCCAAACTAACCGGCAAAAACCTGACGGGTAAAAAAGGAGGTGACGGACGACTCAGAACCATCTCCTTCAATACACAACTTCTCGCATTCTCCATCCCGGTTAACCGGTCGCTGTAACTTTTGAGAGGGGATCTCCGTCTTATGAGAAAGTTTGAAAGGTTTAAAATGTTCAAAATGTTTGAAGGGTTAAAAAAGTTTATAGGGTTACCCTTCGGCTTCGCTAAGAGACCGACACTATTTAGAACATTTCAAACAATTCAAACCCTTCAAACAATTATAAACTTTTCAAACAATTATAAAATGAGAACAATTTATCTTTCATGCAGCTTTTTGGTGATTTTGGGGTTGAGTTCCCGGGCGCAGGACACTGTGCGTGTCAATGTCTTGGGAAAAAATATGGTTACGGTGGTGGAGAATGGCCACAAGACCGATGTGAAGATTGGCGACAACACGATCGACATCAGCGATAACGACAGGGATACCGTAAAGATAAGGGTTGGGCGCAAGGCAGTCGTAATTGCCGAAAGCAAGCATGGCTCTTCCATCAAGTACGACAAACTGGACGATGAGGAGTACAAGCATTGGACAGGGCATTCTCCGAAATTCAAAGGGCACTGGTCCTTCTTCGAAATGGGGGTTAACTCATTTGCCAACGTGGATTACACCGGACAAGTTCTGCCTAACTATATGGATATCAATCACAACAAATCTTTGGAGGTGAACATCAATCTTTTCAAACTGGATTTTGGACTGCAGAAACACAAAAACAATTTTGGCTTTGTAACCGGACTTGGGCTCAATTTCAACGATTATCGTTTCAGCAACGAATACACCATCAAAAATCAGGATGGGTTTGTGGTGCCGGTTCCCATCAACGACCAGAACCTCTCGAAGACAAAATTGTCGACAGGCTATCTGACGGTTCCACTTTTGCTGGAGCTGCATGCAGGCAAATCAGGCCTTTGGATGTCGGCCGGCGTCATTGGCGGACTCAAAATGGGATCCCACACCAAGGTGAAGGTTGGGGGCACCAAGTACAAGGACCGCGATGACTTCAACATCAGTCCATTTCGCGTAGGTGTCACTGCACGTCTGGGCTACAAGGGGATCAACCTTTTCGGCACCTACTACCTGACCGAATTCTTCCGGGAGGGACGCGGTCCGGCGATGAACCCGTTTACGATCGGGATCGGGTTCATTGGCTGGTAGGCATCACTGCTGCCAAAGCACACTGTTTTTGTTCATAAACAACATTCAGCTATTTTAATTGCTCCTCCCTGTTCGCCCAGGGGGGAGTTTCTTTTTCTGCCTCCTCCGGCACTCGAAAAATGTGTTCAAACCTTTCGGGGATGCAGCTTCCTTTGTTTTCAATTTCAATAGCTTCCAACCATGGTAAATGGCATTCTACCTTGTTCCGGGTTATGGGAAAAAATACCGGGGAATTGGATGGATTTTCCAATAATATTTCCTAACTTTTGTGTCCGAAAAATCTGCCATGAACCCTCCCTTTTACCTGATTCAAATCGGCAGAATCGAACTTGTAATCCTGACTGCTACGCAGTTATCCACAACAATTGGTTTTGTTGAGGGGGGGTATGACGATCATTATCATTGTATTCACCCCTGCCTACCCCGGAGGCAGTCTGAATAAAACCAATTTTACTAATTTTTAATTTTAATGTTATGGACAATCGAATGGATGTTGTACTCCCTCCTGAAAACAGAGAGTCGGTTTTTCAGGCAGTCAGGAACGTGAAAACCAGCCTTCCTTTTTTGATTAAATTATCTAAAATTGAGCGCGATTCGTTAATGAAGATCGACGATGGGCGCAAACCCTTCGTCGAGAAAAGCATCGAACTGGCAATCCGCAACAGTGAACTAAATCCGGGACTGGACCTCCTTTCAAAGGCTCCTTCCGATGTAGATCTCTATTCGTTTCTATTTAGTTTGGAGAACGAACTGAACCAATTGCTCGAATCGGTGCGCGATACCAAACAGTTGGCTGGTGCCGAGGCCTTTAAAGTGGCCAGGCTCATTTACGACAAGGCCAAATTGAATGTGAAGCTTGGTGTTCCGGGCTCACAGGCTACCGTAGATGAATTGGGAAAATTGTTTAAACAGAAATCTCCGGCGATGAAAGCGTTGGAAGTAAAATAATCCGATCAACCTTCGGCACCGGGAGCCGAAGGTTTTTTAACTTCTTCGTTCTTAGATATATTGCACCGAAATAGATAATTATCCTACCTCAATGGTACTCAGACGTACCAAATCGGTGTGAATTGTACCGAAATGTATCATCAACGAACCAAATCGGTACGATATCGAACCGAAACAGTGAAACAAAGCACCAGATCGGTAAAAATTACACCGTAACAATGCAATGACTCACCAAAATGGTGAAAATGGCCAAATGATTTTGGAGGCATCACAGGTTTGTAGAAGAAATTGGAAACAAGGGTATTCGACCCCTCTGGGGTCGCACATTTCGTCTATCATCCATTTTCTACAAACATGCAAATCCTCCGGATTTGGATCAAAGGGAAAGATTAATTCAATGAAATTGATTCCGGAGGAATCATATGTTTGTAGCATGGGCAAAAGAAGAGGACCTTCGACCCCAGAGGGGTCTAATATTTCAATCGTAGTTGGATTTTCTACAAACATGCAAATATGACAACAACGGCATGGCCGACAGTTGGGAGAGCGCCTATGCCAGTGGCGCGGGC
>CAZVTL010000369.1:0-2754 GCA_964630075.1 uncultured Tangfeifania sp. | reverse complement strand
GTCGTGTACACCCCTTGGGTTAGGGTTCTGTGGATCTAATTCGCTTTCGGTAGCATCCAGTACAATGGATTCATTCAGCTTAACACGTTCAATCCCGTAAGTTGAGAGGTCAACGGAATTTAATAACTCATCAAGCGTATCACGATCCGGGTCAGCAATGACCAACTTTGGTATCAGGAATTTTAAAAACCAGAAAAGCTTTTCCCAGGCAATTATTTCATAGGGCATGATGGAAGCCATCTGACCGTAAATTTTCACGAATTGCTTGGCTTTGATCTTATAATCGGCTTTTGCCTTATCATCAAATTCAAGTCCTGAGTTAAACCGATCTGCTGCAATATCAATGATCGGACTTAATTCCTGTGCATTTACCCCGTTGAAATATTTTACTACAAAATCCTCCACTTCAAGCCATTCATAAACACCCGGGGTGTCGAGGTTAGCTTTCAGTTCATGGAGCACATTGATATCAGTTTCTTTGCTAAGTGTTGTTGAAGTATAAAAAGGGTCAAAAGCTTTTTTGATCTCTTCTGTTGAATTGTAAAAGTCAAGGATGAACAAATCTTCGGTTTTTTTGCCAAGTTTGTCGGCAGAACGGTTTAACCGTGATAATGCCTGAACTGCCATTACCCCCTGCAACTTCTTGTCTACATACATGGCCGTCAGTTTGGGCTGGTCAAAGCCGGTCAGATACTTATTGGCCACAACCAGGATGCGATATTCATCCATATCGAAATACCTGGCAATTTTATCGGTGATATAACCAGGATCTGCTGGTTTTGCAGTGTCAAGATGTGCCGGGAAACTGTTCAGGTCGTCTTCGGAGAATTCAATCCCGTCAATTTTTTTAACCCCGGAATAGGCAATGGCAATTCTGAAGGGGTTTCCTCTTGTTTCAAGCAGTTTCCTCAGTGCAAAGTAATAATTGATAGCTGATCCGATACTTTGCGAAGCCACGATAGCCTTTGCCTTGCCCTTTAATTTTTTAGTGTTTACCAGTTTGGGAATGAAATGGTCGAGTATGATTTCGGCCTTTGTGGCAATCGGCTGTTTGTTCTGCTCGACAAATGTTCTGAGTTTCTTCTGGGCCTTCACCGTATCAAACAACGGATTTTCCCGGATGGATTTTTCTATCTCGTAATAGCTCTTGTAAGTGGTGTAATTGGCCAGGACATCCAGGATAAACCCCTCCCCGATGGCCTGTTTCATTGAGTACAAGTGGAAGGGGACGAATTTCCCATCGGAGGTTTTCACCCCGAACTTTTCAAGAGTGGAATTCTTGGGCGTTGCTGTAAAGGCAAAGTAAGATGCGTTTCCCCTCATTTTGTTGGCCCGCATTGCAGCCAGTATTTTATCCTGCGGATCCTCCCATTCATCCTCCTCCCCGGGATGTATGTTCCCCATGGCCTGGTTCAGTTTGCCGGCAGTGGTTCCGCCCTGACTGCTGTGGGCTTCGTCGATGATAACAGCAAACCGTTTGTCACTCAGGTCGGCAATGCCATCCACGATGAACGGGAATTTCTGGATGGTGGTAATGATGATTTTCTTTCCGCTTTCTAAACTTGCTTTTAACTCTGCCGATGAAAATGCATGGGCGACAATATTTTTTACTTCCGAAAACTCTTTGATGTTGTCCCGGAGCTGCTTGTCTAACAATCGCCGGTCGGTAACCACAATGACAGAATCAAACAGTGGGTTCGAAATGCCTTTGCTTCCAGGGATGGCATCATTTTCAGGATAGGTTTCAATCAACTGGTATGCTGCCCAGGTGATGGAGTTGGACTTCCCGGAACCAGCGGAGTGCTGAATTAAATATGTTTGACCAACTCCATTTTTTTTGTTATCGGTAATCAACCTCCTAACGACATCCAATTGATGGTACCTCGGAAAATATAAAGTCTTTTTGCTTAGTGAGTCGGTGTCTTTACCATCGAACCGAACGAAATGCTGAATGATGTTGGCCACACTCTGCCGGGTAAAAATATCCTCCCACAGATAAGCTGTTTTGTGTCCAAACGGATTGGGGGGATTTCCTTTTCCGAAGTTGTGCCCAAGGTTGAAAGGAAGGAAGAAGGTGCCCGGCCCGTTAAGCCTGGTAGTCATATACACCTCATCGGTATCCACAACGAAATGGACAACGCATCTGCCGAAATTCAAAAGGGGCTGGCCTGTGTCCCGTTTGAATTTGTATTGATTCTGCCCATGTACCTTTGCATTTTGCCCTGTCCAATGATTCTTAAGCTCCATGGTTGCAAATGGCAATCCATTCACAAAGAGCACCATGTCTATCTCCTCCCGGGGATGGTCAGCGGAGTACCTCAATTGTCGCGTAACGCTGAACTGGTTGCTTTCAAAATTCTTCTTAACGCCATCGCTGCTGCTGGCCAGTGGCAAAGGATACAGCATGGTGAAATGTACATCTTCCACATCCAACCCTTTGCGAAATATCCGGAGGATCCCGTATTTTTTGATCATCCGGTCGAGGCGTTCCAGAATCCTGAGTCTCCAGTCGCTCTGTTTCTGAAGTTTTGCAAGCTCTTCCTTTTGAGTGGTTTGCAGAAAGTCCCAGAAACGGAATTCATCCAGTGCGGTTTTCGATTGATAATGATCCGGACAACCTGTATAGTATCCTTTTCCCTTACGGTATTCTTCCTGCCTTTCTGCCACAGCGCTTATTGAAAGACCTTGTGCCTTCAGTTCTTCCAGGCAGGTGCCGGTGAGGTGTTTTTCGATGGCGGATTCGAGGGCTTGTTC
>CAZVTL010000368.1:260-2760 GCA_964630075.1 uncultured Tangfeifania sp. | reverse complement strand
GAAAAGCCTTTACCAATATCCGCCAATATACACCCCAATATGCCTTTAGTACCTGGCTTTTCCGCATAGCATCCAACAACGCCATTGATTTTATGCGGAAGAAGAGAGCCATTACGGTTCCACTCGAACCCTCCTCCGGCGACAGACAGGTGAGTGGTGACTACAATTACAACGCGCGGGCTGAAGGGCACAATCCGGAAGAGAGTATTATACGTGACCAAAATTCACAGATCCTGCGCCGAATGGTGGCCAAACTCAAGCCTCGCTACCGGAAATTATTGGAGCTTCGTTACTTTCAGGAGTACTCGTACGACGAAATTGCCAAAGAACTGGATCTGCCACTGGGCACTGTCAAAGTACAGCTCTTCCGTTCTCGTGAAATGCTTTTTGAATTGCTGAAGAACAACGAGATCGCAAAGTAATGTGAAAATTGGGAAATGTGAAAATGTGAAAATTAAGCAAGGCGATATTTATGACAACCAGCACTATAACAATGAATAAATTGGGGACGAATAACAACGGGACAATTTTGCCCCAACCACACTACCCATTTTCACATTTTCACATTTTCACATTTTCACATTAATTGAAGCTTCTAATCAAATACTTCCCCGATTTATCCCCTCTTCAAATCAGACAGTTTGAGAGGTTGGGAGGATTGTACCACGAATGGAACGAAAAGATCAACGTCATCTCCAGAAAGGACATCGACGAGCTCTATATACGACATGTACTTCACTCACTGTCCATAGCAAAAATTATCCGTTTCCAGCCCGGTACTACCCTGCTGGATGTTGGCACGGGCGGAGGGTTTCCGGGAATTCCGCTGGCCATCCTCTTTCCGGAATGCCAATTCACCCTGATCGATTCGATTGGGAAAAAGATACTCGTTGTTCAGGAGGTGGCCAGCCAACTAGGCTTAACCAACGTCGTTGCCAGTAAAAACAGGGTTCAGGAGATCAGGGAACGCTTTGATTTTGTCACAAGCAGGGCCGTTACCGCATTTCCTGACTTCGTACAGATGGTCCGTAAAAATATCTCTCCACGCCAAAAGAATGTTCTTCCAAATGGGATCATCTACTTGAAAGGAGGGGATTTTGAAGGTGAAATCAATGCATTCAAAGCCTCTGTGGAAATATTTGAAATTTCAAAATTATTTGGGGAGTCCTACTTTGACACCAAGAAGGTGATCTATCTGCCTGTCAGGTAATTTATACGAAATATAAATTTTACCACTATTTCTACAATTGTTTGGACTTTAATTAAAAAAAAACTATTTTTGCACTCCTTAAATAAGAGAAATAAAAAGTCGAAAATATAATATTTCACAGAGATGAAAAGAACATTTCAACCATCCAACAGAAAAAGAAAAAACAAGCACGGGTTCCGTGAAAGAATGTCTACGTCCAATGGCCGTCGCGTTTTGAATGCCCGTCGTGCAAAAGGTCGTCACAAACTAAGTGTTTCAGACGAGCCACGTCACAAAAGATAATTTTCCTGCACGCAAAATGTGTTAGGCAAAAGGTAAAGAACTGGATTCTTTACCTTTTGTGCTTTGGTGTAAACCGATCAAAATTCTGTCAAAAAATCTAACTTTGCCTTGTTTCAAAATCGAAAATCCAAGATAAAAATGTCGGTCTCCATATTTCCACTCTTTTCTAAAACAGGGATCTCCCACAGATTAATTCAGGTAGCCGAAAATGTTGCTGCCGGCAAGCGCATCACCCCCGAAGAGGGAATTTTGCTCTACCAGGAAGGCACCTTGCCATTTCTGGCTGTTTTGGCTGATCATGTTCGCCACAGGATCAACGGGAAAAAGGTCTATTTCAACCGCAACATCCATCTGGAACCCACCAACATTTGCGTCAACCATTGTGCCTTCTGCTCTTACCGTAGAAAAAAGGGGGAGGAAGGCTGCTGGGAACTGGGCATCAACGAACTGGTTGAGCTTGCCGAAAAACACTCCCTTTCCGGAATAACTGAGATTCACATTGTGGGAGGAGTTCATCCCGACAGGGATGTGCATTTCTATGCAACGCTGCTCCGTGAAGTAAAGAGAATTCTGCCTGCTGTCCAGATCAAGGCTTTTACGGCCGTGGAGATAGATGCCATGTGCAGTTTTGCCTCCATGGGAGTCTGGGAGGGATTGATGCTCCTCAAAGAGGCAGGACTGATCTCCATGCCAGGTGGCGGAGCCGAGATCTTTGACGAAACCCTGCGGTCAAAAATCTGTCCCGACAAGACCGGATCTGAAGGTTGGCTCAACATCCACCGCATCGCCCACCAATTGGGAATCCCCACCAATTCGACCATGCTCTATGGACTTCTGGAAGACTATACCCACCGGATTGACCACCTCAACAGGCTTCGGAGCCTGCAAGATGAGACCAGCGGTTTCAATGCCTTTATTCCGCTTAAATTTCGTCACTACAACAACCGGTTCTCCCACATTGAAGAGCAAACAACTGTTGAAGATCTGCGCAATTACGCTGTCTCCCGC
>CAZVTL010000368.1:0-250 GCA_964630075.1 uncultured Tangfeifania sp. | reverse complement strand
CAACTCTCACGTGCCTTCGGAGTCGACGATCTGGATGGAACCATTGACGATACCACCAAAATATACTCCATGGCTGGAGCCGAAGAACAGGCGCCAACTGCCACCACCGTTCAACTGGTGGAGATGATTGAAGGAGCAGGATTTATCGCTGTGGAGCGGGATACCCTTTACCGGGAATTAGGAAGTGCCTAGAGTGAACTAAAGTGAACTAAAGTGACTAAAGTGAACTAAAGTATTGGACTCCCTACTT
>CAZVTL010000367.1:0-2769 GCA_964630075.1 uncultured Tangfeifania sp. | reverse complement strand
AAAATGCAAAAGCAAAGATTCAATTAAGGAAAATTGTTCCGTTAGGAACAAAATGTGGGTAGAAAGCAATGGGTAGATAAGACATTTCGTCCAGTACGGGACGAGATTAGCTCCTGGATTACATTTTCTACCCACATAAAATCCCTAACGGGACTATTTTTAATTTCAAGGTATTCGAATTCAAATAATTCTGAAGAATTTATTTCTTTTTTCAAGGGTAATGGTGTAACTTGTAGGTAAAAATATCAATTACCTTTAAAAAATGGCCAATACCTACACCCAGATACATATTCATGCCATCTATTCGGTCCAGAACCGACATTGTATCATCAATTCCTTATGGAAAGAAGAGTTGTACAGATATTTGACAGTTATTGTTCAAAACAATGGACATAAGCTCATAGCAATTAATGGAATGCCAGACCATATTCATATACTTTTTGGTATGCGACCTACCCAATCCTTGTCTAATCTTATGCAAGACCTAAAAGGGGATTCATCTAAATGGATCAACAACAAGGGATTCATCAAAAGTCGTTTTTCATGGCAGGAAGGATATGGTGCTTTTTCATATAACAGGTCAATGGTTGATAGTGCTATCGATTACATTAAAGATCAAGAGTTCCATCATCGAAAAAAAACCTTTTTGGAAGAATATCATGAATTTCTGGAGAAATTCGAGGTAGAATTTGACGAGCGATATCTTTTTAACCCGGTTGAATATTAACCAATGAGACACGTTCCGTCAGGAACAAAATGTGGGTAGAAAATCAGCAAATGATGATGATCTCGTCCCGTACGGGACGAAATGGTTACTCAAACAAATATTTTCTACCCACATTTTGTGCCTACGGCACATTAATCGTGAACATTTAATTTAATGCTCTCTAATTTTAGTTACTCCTTCGCCAGAACTTCCATCGCCTTTTCTAGGTATTCATCCCTGCCCTCTAGGATGGCTTCCATTGTATGTGTTACCGGATAGTCCGGTTTGAAACCGATCAAATGATGTTGTGATCCATCGTGCTTCAGGACTTTCATACCCGTCCACCAAATGGAATATCCTCCAATTAACGGGATCGGATTATAATTACCGTTGGTTCCGGCGGTTGAATCCCCGACTAATTTCCCCAGTTTGTAATAGTCAATGATCCCCAGGAAGGTTTCGCCGGAACTTACATCATAGGGATGTGTCAGGAAGATTAGTTTTGCCTTGATAAAGGGCTCCTTTGGCTGTATCATCCATCGTGCAGTATCCCAAAAAACATTTTTACGGTCCGGATAGGGGGATATTGGGACATTCCACCATGCACTCCACACTGGTTCTTGAATAATATGGGAAATAAAAAAGCGGGGATCCTTAAATGTGTTGATAACGACCGCCTTTGCTCCTATCAATTTTTTCAGTGTTGCATCGTTATTCCAATCATAGTTATTCATATAGTAAATACTGTCACCCAATTCTGTAAAAACCGGGTTAAAATCCTTGAGCAATGGATTGAAGAATATATTGCACATCACCTGCCTGGTTGCATGTACTTTTATCTTTTCCCCATGCCTTACCACCTCTACGGTGGCTTTGCTCTCCTTAAAGTCGGAACCAAAGAGGTTCAAAGCCCTGTATCGCCTTAACTGGGGTGAACCTGAGATTAACTCTTCCTGCTCTTTGAGTATGTCAGAAGCTGCTTTTCCATCGATACTTTTGATGATATCCCCTTTTTGAAACATTCTGGTTTCGGAGGTAGCAGCAACGACGATCTCCTTCCCGATCAAACTGACCATTATCGGAAATCCCCATTGTTTAAGCTGTTGAGCGAATACCACACCGTGACCGTCTTCCAGTTTCGCAACCATTCTGCTCAACGCCTTGAAATAGTCAACCTCCGTTTTCCCCCTGTAAACGTCGTTCAAGACAACAGGAAGTTCCACTTCCCAATCGACTTTAACCACCTCAAAGTAAGGATAGAAATGCTGGAAAACATTCCAGGCGATCACTACATTGGCCAACCGGACAGAAAGCTCATCTATACGCAAGAATTGCTCCTTTTGTGCCTCGGCTTTTCCGTTATTCTGACCGGCAGGAATGGCTAGTTTAGATAGCAGATCCACGGCAGAGATAGGCTTGTTGACCAGCTGCTGGTGAGGCGGGCTGGTGCCTGGCATCCTGTCCAGGAGGTCGGAAAGCTGTTTCAGGGAGTCGGGATCAGCAACCGGGTAGGTATGCCCTTGGTCGCCATACAAGACCAGCGGCATGGTCAGGATCAAATGATTTCCAATCTCCTTTCTGATAAACTCTCCCAGTTTGGCGGTGTGGCTGGCATCTGTCACTGAAAGACGATTAGTACCTGTAATAGTATCTCGATTAAGGCGGATACTACTGTAAATATTGCTTTGCTTTCCCAAATAGACCCCGTAGTGTTTCCAGGTAACAGGTTTCATGTTGGCAGTATCCCCTGGAGCAATGTATTGGAGCGAAAAGATGCTGGCATTTTTTTCGTCCTCGATCCGGATGGCCGGGGCAATTGGTTTAAATATTCCGAGGAGGATTTCATTCAATTCTTCATCATTCCTGGCATTCTCAACCCTTTGGACCCCATAAACATCCAGCTTCTCCCAATCAGTTTTCGCTGCTTCATCCCCGGGATAGAACCATCGGACATAGCCGTAAACCTTGGCAAAAGTTTGCAAATTAGCAACCTTTCTGTTACTATTGGTACAGCCAATGAGAAACAAAAAAAGAGATAGGAAGATGAAATAAAATTTCATAAA
>CAZVTL010000366.1:0-2815 GCA_964630075.1 uncultured Tangfeifania sp. | reverse complement strand
ATAGAAAAGGACCTGATTGCCTTTGACGGCAACTTTTTCCAAGTCCTCTCCTTGCCGCAAGTCACTGTGAATCAATCCGCCAGGTTGCTCAAAAACCAGGACGACATGGAAACATTTGACCTTGCCACAATCAGGCAAATAATCCGCAGACAATTCAACCGTGGCCATGAATCATAAGGATTCAAAAAGACTCTCGCAGGCAGTTGAACAATATCTCCTGCAGCGGATCGAACAGGGACATCCGGATACGTTCATCGACAGTCAGGGTAAGATCCTTCAGGATTTCCACCTTTTTGTGGAGCGGCAGCCAAAAGAATGGGATGAGATCTTTACCCTCGAAACATTAAAAGCCTTTATGCGACAAGGTAACAGTAATGAACGACGACGCGCGGTACGGGGACTGGCAAGATTTCTTTATAAACAGAGGCAAATCTCTCAGCCCATCCCATTAAAATCAAGACCAAAACTTCCCGCCATTTTTGAAGACCATCTGCATTATTGCGCCACCGCCCGGTATGATACAGAAAAAACAGTACAGCATATACGGCGAGTTCTCGAGGCATTCTATCTCTATCTGGGGCGGCACGACCTCAACCTTTCGGCAATAACCATAGAGCAAATAGATGCCTTTAATCAGGAATATAATGCAGCTTATGCCCAGCAGAGCCAAAAACTTAATCGAAGCTATCTCAAGCTTTTCCTGAAATATCTGTACCATGAGCGCCGTGTGCTCACGCGAGACATTGCCGCCTTGCTCAAAGTGCCGCGAATATTTCATAGGAAAAAACCACCCTGTTTCCTGCGCACTGATGAAATCCAACAACTCTTTGATAACATGACACTGTCAACCCCTGCGGATTTGCGAACCTATGCCATGATTCATATCGCGTATACTATGGGGCTGCGGCCTCAGGAAATTTGCAAGCTCACCTTGGATGATATTCAATTCAGCAAGGCGGAGATGCGCATAAAAAATCGTAAGGCCGGCGCACCAATCACACTGCCCATCCCAGTCAAAACACTCAAGGCTATTACCGCCTATCTGGTCGGAGGTCGCCCGAAGAACAACTATCGCGAACTTTTTCTGCAAGGCAACCGCCCCAACAAACCTATCGGTTATATGACTGTATACTCTACCATAAAAGCGTGTATGCAAAAGGCTGGTTTGCCCAAAGAGGCCACCCCCTATTGGCTACGACACACTCATGCACAGCACATGCTGGAAGCTGGGATCTCCGTCTTTGAAATCAAGGAAATGCTTGGGCAGGATGATATTGAGGCGACCAAAAGATATCTCCATATTCATATCAAACTGATGAGGAGGGTTATTCTTGGCGAACTCGTTTGAAAGTTTTCTGGCGCCACAGATGGAGAGCTACTGCGAATATCGCTGTAGTCTTGGCTATTCCGCAAAAGCAATGGACAGTCTGAGACGATTAGATCGTTACCTGGTAACGAAGAATGTTACCACGCTCAAGACGCTCACACCTTTCTTCTTTCTGCAGATGCGGACTGATCTTGCAATAGACCAGAATACAATAAATAGAGTAATTTATGCCTTGCGTGGCTTTTTTCACTACCTCGTACGGATTGAGTTCTGTCAGCATAATCCACTTGCCGGGATTCCCCGTTTCAAGGAAAACAACATTATCCCCTTCATTTTCTCCGACCAGGAAACTGAACATCTGCTCGAAGAAGCCTGGAGGCAGGTCCGTAGAGAGAACCAGGCCTTTTTCCTCAAGGACATGAGTTGTTGCCTGGCTCTACAGCTCCTGGCCCGTTGCGGCTTGCGGATCTCGGAACCCCTGCGACTGAAACTCAAGGATTTTAGAGCTGACGAAAGAACAATCTATATTAGAGAGACAAAGTTCCGTAAAGATCGTTTGATCCCCATCCCTGTTGATGTAGCAAGGCATCTGTCGGATTACCTCTCCCTTCGCAACACCTTGCTGCCTGCAGATAATCGGAATCCGTACCTTTTGGTCAGCGATCCCGTTAAGGGCCTATATAATGAACAGGTTCGTGATTTTTTCCATCAAGCTGTCAGAGACATCGGACTTGCTCAACCCAAACGGGTTATCGGCAACACCAACATCAGCGCCCCAACCCCACACAGTCTACGGCATTCCTTTGCGGTCAACACCCTCAGACGGATATCAGCGAGAGGTGATTCACCACAGAATGCCCTTTCAGTTCTTGCGGTATACATGGGGCACAAAAAATACACCTACACCATCTATTACCTCAAACTGATCGATGCAGACCAGCGCCGGAATCTCGTTGATTTTATGATTATGTATCCATCGAAACTATGAAACTTTCAGTCTGCATCCACCAATTCTTTGAGCAGTATCTCCCTCGGATCAAAGGGTGCGGGCTCAATACGATCAAGAGCTACCGTGATGTTTTCTCACTCTTTTTGCCCTTTGCCAGGGATACCCTTAAGGCGCCCATTGACTCTTTGCAAGTTGAGCAACTCACCCCGGAACTGATTGTCAACTTTCTTGGCTGGCTCGAAAAAGAGCGGGCAAGTGGTGCCAGAACCAGAAATCACCGACTGGCGGCCATAAAATCACTGGCCAAGATGATCCTCTTTATGCATCCGGACAAGAGAGAGGTTGCAGCAAGGATATTGGATATTCCCAAAAAACGGTACCACAGAAATATAATCGGCTTTCTTTATCAGGAAGAAATTCTGGCGGTCTTCAATTCCGTCGATCTCAACTCAGCACAAGGCTTCAGAAATTATACCATGCTTCACTTGCTTTTCGACTCCGGTGCCAGGGCCAGTGAAATTGCAGCCCTCGACCTCGAT
>CAZVTL010000365.1:0-2877 GCA_964630075.1 uncultured Tangfeifania sp. | reverse complement strand
TCTTCCGACAGGTAATCGAAGGCCCAGATGTCGTGGTTTCCCGTAAAAAAATGAACCGGAATACCGCTGTCGCAAAAGGATGCCAATGCTCCCAGTGACCGGACAAAACCTTTTGGTACAACCTTCTTGTATTCGAACCAGAAATCGAAATAATCACCCAGAATGACCAACATGGAGGCATCCGATCTGATCGACTGAAGCCAGTCGACGAAAAGCAACTCGCGCTCCCTGTTATCCTTCAGTGCCTGAGCACCAAGGTGAAGGTCCGATATGAAATAGATTTTTTTTCCGATAACCGTCAAATTTTAGTGGCAATCACTTGCCAGGAAATTTCGCGCAAAGATAGCTAATAACTTTGGAAAAGTCCCTCCTGTAACCATGGTGAAATTGATTCGCAGGATCATTTTTTTGGTTAGAGGGGGGACTTTTCCAAAATTTTCTTACAATATCCTGGCGAGTGCTTTGTCAAGATCCGGGCCTTTCAGATTTTTTCCCACGATTTTGCCCTCCTTGTCAAGCAGGTAGTTGGAAGGGATGCTGCGGATGTTGTAGTTCATCAAAGCTTTGATACTACCTTTCATGTCCCCGACATTGATCCAGGTAAGCTGATCTTCGGCAATGGCAGTCAGCCAGCTACTTCTCTCCTCATCAACACTGACCATGTAAATTTCAAAGCCCCGATGTTTGTATTTGGCATAAAGTTCCACCAGAACCTGGTTCTGGATGCGCGAGGTGCGGTCTTTGGATGACCAAAAGTGCAGGAGCACTACTTTGCCGTGAAGCGACCAAAGGTCACGCTCGATTCCGGAACTGTCCGGCAGCTTGAGATTCGGAGAGTTTACCGCCGACTGGCTTATAAGGTCTGACAGCTTGGCGTTTTTCTGCTGTTTAATTATGGTTAAAGTGTTGTTGTATAATGCCTTGACTTGATCACTCTTGGGATAAACGGCGTACAGTGCAGAGGCTGCAGATTTCATGGCCTGGAAATCATTGGCCACAAAGTCATTCTCACCCCATTTTTGGTACAGTGCATAAACACTGGCCATGGAGAAGGGATTTCTCTTGACGAAATCGTTGAGGTAATAGGTGTAATCTGAAACCACTTTGGTGTACTCTCTGTTCCAGCGCTCCAGATCAGTAGTATAACCCGCATCGTTCTGGTGTTTTTGATACAACAAACGCAAAGAATCGGTTTTGGATTTGGCAGCCGCAAATCTGAAGGTAAGGTCACGTACCTTTTCCGAATTGTCGGAGCCCTTCACCGTATAATCTTTGGCAAAAAGTGGATAGGATCCGGTGACGGTTACCTTCTCGGTCGAATCCACCAAAAGGGTTGCGAAGTTGTTGCCGGTAAGTTGGAGGAGGAAAAAGGTTGGTTCGCTTACTTTCCCTTCCAATTGAAAGGCTCCCGACTGGTCCAATTTTACCGAGTCGACCGTGGTCAGGGAGGTGGAAAGCAGTTTGTTCAGGTAGATGGTTTTGCCGGCTCCTCCTTCAATCTTTCCGGAAATGGTATAGTTGTTTTTTTTGCCGCAGGATGCGGCCAGCAGCACAATTGCCAGCAAGAGAAGGATACGGTTCATTTTGTCTCTTTGTATAAATGGTGATGAATGCCGGTATTTTCATCTTTAACTTCCCGGCAGGAAACGAAGAAGCAACAAAAATAAAAATTTGTAGCCAATAAAATGAATTACGAATTACTAATTGCGAAACGTAATTCGTAATTTCCTCTCCTTGGTGTGTGACCCACAAATTGTAGGGAGGCTATTTTTGATTATTTTTGTCCTTTATTTATCAGGTGAAGGTACATTACGGATTAGACAATTTCAGGGTAGAACGGCCGGTGGTCACCATTGGTACATTTGACGGTGTTCACCTCGGGCACAGGGAGGTCATCGCCGAACTTCTGCGTATCAGCAGGATGACGGGAGGAGAATCTGTCGTTTTTACCTTTTCCCCGCATCCGCGGATGGTGGTAACTCCCAACGATGATTCGATCCGGTTGTTGACCACCCTGGAGGAGAAGGCGGTTTTGCTGGAAGAGCTTGGATTGGATCACCTGGTCATCTATCCTTTTACCCGTGAGTTTGCCGCCTTGTCGTATGCTGATTTTGTCAGGGATATTCTGGTAGGTCAGATGCAATTGTGCAAACTTGTAACTGGGTATGATCACAAATTCGGACACGATCGTCAGGGAGATTTTCACTCTTTGCAATTGCTGGGGAAGAAATTTGGCTTCGAGGTGGAGCAATTGAATCCCCTTTTGGTGGAAAATGTGGCGGTAAGTTCTACCAAAATCAGGCAGGCTTTGGAGGCTGGTGACATTCGTCGGGCCAACCATTTTCTGGGTTCCTCCTACCTGTTAAAAGGCAAAGTGGTAGAAGGGAAGCGGCTAGGTCGCCAGCTTGGCTTTCCTACCGCAAATATTTTGCCGGACGACCGTCACAAACTGGTACCAACGGATGGGGTATATGCCGTTTTTGTAAAAATTGCTGGAGTGCAGTACCGTGGAATGCTCAATGTGGGAACCCGTCCAACTGTCAATTCGAATGTGGATCACAGGAGTATTGAGGTTCATATTTTCGATTTTGACCTGGATATTTACGATGCTGATATTTCCATCAGTTTCGTGGAGCGCATCCGGGATGAGCAGAAATTTGAGAGCCTCAGTCAACTTAAAGATCAGTTGATCAAAGATAAAGTCAGAACATTGTCTATCTTTGCAAACCTAAGTAAAAAGAACAATTAAATGTCGTAGTATATATTTTTGAGTCTTGAGCAATTTGCCAGATGTTGTCGCGCAAAGCACGCTAAGACCGCAAAAAGTAATACGACATTATCTTTTATACAAAACTTATTTTAATTTAGATCGTATTA
>CAZVTL010000364.1:0-2948 GCA_964630075.1 uncultured Tangfeifania sp. | reverse complement strand
TACATTAAAGAATTTGACAATTCCTTTACTCATTTGTTATTATAATTTTAATTCGTGTCAAAGGTAATATTATTTATTACAATCTGTTAACTTGCCTGTAATCGCAGTGTACTGATTTTTTCAATTTTTTCTGTGGCAAATTCAGGAGTGATCACCATACTGGTTCCACCCTCCGATGGCATGTCAAACATGGCATCAATCATGATGGTCTCACAAATCGATCGCAGACCCCGTGCCCCCAGTTTAAACTCAATGGCCTTGTCCACAATAACGTCAAGGGTCTCTTCCTTGAATTCAAGTTTGATACCATCCATCTCGAACAGTTTGTGGTACTGCTTGATGATCGAATTTTTTGGCTCGGTCAAGATCCTGCGGAGGGAGTCCCTGTCGAGCGGAACCAGGTAGGTCAACACCGGCAAACGACCAACGATCTCAGGGATCAGACCGAAAGCACGCAAATCCTGCGGGGAGACGTACTGTAGCAGGTGGTCCCTGTCGATTTTCCCGTGTTCTGCGATGGCCTTGTATCCAACCACCTTGGTATTTAATCTCAGGCCGATCTTCCGCTCTATTCCTTCAAAAGCACCCCCACAAACGAAGAGGATGTTTTTGGTATCTACCGGAATCATCTTCTGTTCAGGATGTTTCCTTCCGCCTTGTGGCGGAACATTGACCACAGCCCCTTCCAGCAACTTCAGCAACCCTTGCTGCACCCCTTCCCCGGATACATCACGGGTAATGGAGGGATTGTCCCCTTTACGGGCGATCTTGTCTATTTCATCAATAAAGACAATGCCTCGCTCGGCCGCTTCCACATTGTAATCTGCAGCCTGCAGCAGGCGGGTAAGCAGGCTCTCAATGTCTTCTCCTACATAGCCTGCCTCGGTCAAAACTGTAGCATCCACAATGGTAAAAGGAACATGAAGCATGCGGGCGATGGTTTTGGCAAGCAGTGTCTTGCCTGTCCCGGTAGGACCAACCAGTATGATGTTTGATTTTTCAATTTCAGTACCATCTTCGGTCACTTTCTGGTTCAACCTTTTGTAATGGTTGTACACTGCCACGGAAAGAATCCGTTTGGCATCATCTTGTCCGATCACATATTGATCAAGAAATGCCTTGATCTCCCTGGGTTTTTTTAACTCAACTCCCTTGAGGTCGAAGCCAACATTTTTTTTGAACTCCTCTTCCACGATCGAATGGGCCTGTTCAATGCAATTCTCACAGATATGGCCTTCCATACCGGCAATGAGCAATTGAACATCCTTCTTCTCCCGTCCGCAAAACGAACACCTGTCGACTTTCTTCATTTCCCTTTAATTATATTGAACAGCAGGCTATCTCCGCCTATTTTTTCTGACGAACCAATATCTCGTCAATCATGCCATATGCTTTGGCCTCTTCAGCGGTCATCCAATAGTCCCTGTCTGAATCTTTTTCCACCTTTTCTACCGTCTGTCCGGAGTGAAAGGCGATGATCTCGTAGAGCTCACGTTTCAATTTAGAAATCTCCCTGGCTGTAATCTCGATATCGGAAGCCTGTCCCTGTGCCCCGCCCATGGGTTGGTGGATCATGATCCGGGAGTGCTTCAGGGCAGAACGTTTCCCTTTTTCTCCGGCTGTCATCAGTACGGCAGCCATGGAGGCGGCCATTCCGGTACAGATGGTGGCAATGTTGCAGTTGATGTACTGCATCGTGTCGTAGATGCCCAATCCGGCATGTACAGACCCGCCGGGTGAATTGAAATAGATCTGGATATCTTTACCCGGATCAGAGGATTCCAGGAAAAGAAGCTGTGCCTGGATGATGTTGGCCACATAATCATCGATGGGAATGCCCAGGAAGATGATCCGGTCCATCATCAAACGAGAGAAAACATCCATCTGGGCAATGTTCATCTGACGCTCTTCGATGATGGTAGGGGAAATATAACTGGCGTGTATCGATTCAAATTTATGCAGGGATAAACTACTGATACCCATCTGCTTGGTCGCAAATTTGCGAAATTCATCACTTTTTAGACTCATGACAAAATGATTTTAAAATGAGAAACTTTGTAAAAATCGAACCCCTTACTTTTGTTTCAAAGCAAAAGGTTCGATCCACAAAGTTACTAAAATACCCCTTTAAATAGATCAACTTCGGGGTAAACTACCTTATTTAGAAGGCTATTTTTCAAAAAGATCGTCAAACTCTTTCTGTGTAACCGGTTTCAGCGCCAGTTCCCCGTTGGCTTTGATAAAATCCAGCACCATGGTTTCCGACTTCTTTTCGATCAGGCGGTGACGCTCCTCTTCGTTTTTCAAGATCGATTTGGCATAGTTGTCAAGATACTCCTCAGGAACATTGAACATTCCATACTGGCGGAACTGCATCAGTGCAGTCTCTTTGGCCAGCGCTACGACATCTGCCTCGCCAACCTGGATCTGGTTATCTTTTGCCAGACGATTCTTGATCAGTGTCCACTCCAGATCTTTCACAAAATGGGGAAATTCCTCCTCTACCTGCTCCTTTGTAATTTTCTCGTTGGAGTAAACCAACCACCTCTTCAGAAACTCTTCCGGCAACTTCATGCCTACATAGTTGACCATTGCCTCTTTGGTATCCAAAAGGAAACGATATTCAGAGGAATAACCCAGATTGGATTTCAGATCTTCTGCGATCTTCTCCCTGAACTGCTCAATGGTGGTAACATCCGTTACTCCTCCGAGTGATTTCTGGAACATCTCTTCGTTCAGCTCGGCAGGCACGAAAGTATTGACTTTGGCAATGGTCAGTTCAAAATCTCCGGTTAGGTCAGCTGCCTGTTCGTCATTGATCTTGAGGGTCTGCTTCAGGTAATGGTCGTTGTCGAAACCCTTTTTTGGGTTAAACTTCACTACATCACCCGCCTTCTTGCCCAAAAGTGCAGCCCTGATTTTTTTGTCCTTGACCATTTGGATGGAGA
>CAZVTL010000363.1:0-2978 GCA_964630075.1 uncultured Tangfeifania sp. | reverse complement strand
ATTGAATTAAATAAAAAATTGAATCATTAAATTAATATAAATAATACTTAACAAGTAAAACTAGAAATGACTTCTGAGATTAAATTAAGTTCTAAAACTGCACGTAAGCCAAATACTCGCCAAAATCAAAAGGCAAAGAACCGGGGTATCAGCGGAGACACCAGCGAAGGAGTGTTGAACCGTCTCTACCAGGTAACAAGGGTAGAGCCATCCAAGGTATTTTTGCTGATTGGCATCAACGACCTGGCCAAAAACATCTCCCCGGATACGATCTATGTCAATATTTGCAAAATAGTATCCATCCTCCGCACCAAATCCCCCAAAACGAAGGTCTATGTCCAGAGTATCCTGCCGGTGAACAATACCTTTAAATCATTCGGCTCACATACCAGCAGAACCCCGCAGGTATTGGAAATCAATGGAAAGCTAAAGAGTATCTGTCCCAAACTGGGTGCCACTTACGTGGATCTTTTCAGCGAACTGAAGAACCCCAACGACGACCTGCTCAACCCGATGTACACCAACGATGGCCTGCACCTGATTGGGGAGGGGTATGTGGCATGGATGAAGGTAATACAGCCGTATCTTTAAGTTATGGGTTATGAGTTATGTAGGTGGTGTCATGGCATAACTCACAACGAATAATACATAACTCAGTTCAGTGGCATGCAGGTAAATTTTGCATCGAAAGCCAACTGGGCATTCAATACAAGTGGGGCAGCATTGGTGGTTCCGCTGACGGTAATGGTTATTTTTCTTTCGTTGATAACTTTGCTCTCTACCAGATCCAATTGTGATTGAATAGCCTGGGTTATCACGGGGGAAAATGGATTGTTCCCCGTGGCAGTGATGTTGTTTTTAGAAAAAACCGGGCCGGTGACGCCTGATACAGCGACGTCAAGGGTCAATACCTCTTCGGTTCCGCTGAGGGGCGCAATGGTGATGGTAACACCCTTCAAGTCTACCGATTTGATCTTGTTGATGTAGGCCTTCATGTCCACATTGTCTCCAACCTCCAATACCCTGCTGGCAGAGAAATTGTAGATGGTAGCAGCTTTGCCGGATAACCCGGCACTCTTTGAAACACTTACAGTAAATGGCACGTTGACAGTCAAACTGGTGTTCACAGGTACTGTAATAGTCTCTTTGATTGCTTCGCAGGAAAAGAGCATCAAAAGGGCAATCCCCAGGACAATAAGATGTTTTCTCATACTGTAATAATTTGATTTTAAAGATACGAAGAAAAATTAAGAAGGGAACAAATCTGTTGTACCGGTCTCAAAGTAATATTTTGGTAGATTTGTGGGTGACTCCACTGACAGCAATCAAATTTAATGATCAACTTGAAACTCCTTATGACCTATTTGCCAATATCAATCCGTCAAAGACTTTTCTGTAGCTCCACATTGCTTATTGTCATGCTCATCCTTTGCGGAGCAACCCGTTTGTACGCTCAAACCATTCCAAACTGGAGTATCCCGGCAGGTGGAAACAGTTATCTGATCAAACAGGATGGCGGTAAAGACAGAAAAAGTTGGCTGTCACCATCGGATGCCACCCTGTTTTTCTTCCACACAAGCAGTTCTTGTGAAGCCAGCCTTGCACTGAAGCTCTCTGTTGAAACCGGTACCTCCCAGTTGGGGATAAAGATTGGGGAGAGGGATTTCACAATGGAAGTGAAAGGAAAGGAACCTCACCTGGAGAAATTGGGAAGGATGAAGCTGGATTCGGGATATACCAAAATCGAAATTCGCGGATTGCAAAAAGAGGGGGTTGTTTTTGCAGAAATATCCAGTCTGGAGCTAACCTCCAACACTCCCGGCCTGGTGCTGAGCTTTGTGAAGGACAATGTGGATAACCGTTTTTACTGGGGCAGGCGGGGCCCTTCTGTCCACCTGAATTACGAACTGCCGGAAGGGGCTGAAGTGGAGTATTTCTACAACGAATTGACCGTACCTGTCGGACAGGATCCCATTGGCTCCTATTTCATGGCCAATGGTTTTGGCGAGGGATACTTTGGAATCCAGGTAAACGGCCCGGTTGAGCGCAGAATTCTCTTCTCTGTATGGAGTCCCTATCGTACCGACAAACCAGGCGAGATCCCGGAGTCGGACCGGATTGTGCTGCTCTCCAAAGGCGAAGGAGTTCATACCGGCGAATTTGGCAACGAAGGTTCCGGAGGACAGAGCTATCTGAAATATCCCTGGAAGGCGGGTATTACCTATCGTTTCCTGCTGAAAGGGAGGCCGGATGGAGCTGGAAGTACCATTTACACGGCCTGGTTCAACGATCCGGAAGCTGGAAACTGGCAGCTAATCGCCAGTTTCAAACGTCCGAAAACAGATCACTTCCTCACCAGGCTCCACTCATTTCTGGAGAATTTCTCCGATACGAATGGATACCTTGGGAGGAAGTGTCATTATACCAATGCGTGGTGCCTTGACAAAGATGGCAGATGGTTCCCGCTGACCAAGGCCCGTTTTACCGGGGATGATATTGCCAAAAGGGGTTACCGTCTTGATTACGCAGGAGGAACGGAGGGTAACAGCTTCTACCTGCAGAACGGAGGTTTCTTCAACAATTCTGGATGTAAGCTACAATCCAGTCACCAACTGCCGAAGTAGAGAGCGCTTTGGACTTGTCATCCGTCAAATCTTCCGTCACCGCTCCGGCTTCGAGGGATGCCTCAACGGCTTTCCGGATAATGGCGGCTTCCTTGTCGAGTTGGTAGGCATATTCAAACAACATGGCTGCAGAAAGAATGGTGGCGCAGGGATTGGCTATATTTTTGCCGGCTGCCTGTGGGTAGGAACCATGAATCGGCTCAAAAACCGAGGTGTGAATACCGATGGATGCCGATGGAAGCATACCGAGGGATCCGGCAATAACACTGGCTTCGTCGGTAAGGATATCCCCGAACAGGTTTTCGGTCACCATCACATCGAAGCGTTTTGGCCACTGGATGATCTGCATGGCGG
>CAZVTL010000362.1:0-2982 GCA_964630075.1 uncultured Tangfeifania sp. | reverse complement strand
TGGGAAAATCGGGGATAAAGGATAAAGGTTAAAGTGGGGACTATCAGGATTGGCGCAGGGGGCAGGGAGGGAAGACTGGGGGACTAACAGACTGATGGACTGAATAGCAAACAAAATCACAGCCACTCTCCTGGCACTAATGGCTAATCTTTTATAACTCTGGGGCAGTTGCGCTAAACCCCGGAGGCCAAATGCTTTAACCTTTATCCTTCTGCCGATGGGTAGCTTTCCCGGTAGGGAATATTAGAACAACAGCATGCCGGCAATCCCTGCCGTGGGAATCATGTAGAGTACATTCACCTTGTATTTTAACAGCAAAATCAGAACGGTCAGAAAGATCAATGCGGATGGCCAGACCATCTCTGCTCCTTTCCCAACCGTAACTGCTGCTGAAAAGATCATCCCGATGATGGCTGGCCGCATGCCGCTGAAGAGGGCATTGATGAAATGCGAACTTCTGATCCTGTTCAGAAAGCCTGATAAAATCAACATGAGCAAACCGGGAGGCAGAAAAATGGCCAGGGTTGCCGTACAAGCACCTAAAAATCCAGCTACCTTGTATCCAACAAAAGTGGCGGTAAGAATCACCGGCCCTGGGGTAATCTGTCCCATGGCTATTGCATCTGCAAATTCCTTGGTGGTCATCCAGTGAAACCCATCCACGATTACCTGCTGCATGGCAGGGATGATGACATAGCCGCCTCCAAAGAGGGTGAGACTCATTCCCGAAAAGGTGAAGAAAATTGTCCTGTTTAACTTGTACCAATCCTGCGTATTCAGTTGGTAAAATCGAGCCGCCAGCATCAGCAAAAGAAATAAAATCAAGGAGATGGAAAAATATATGATGTACCTTTTCTTGTTGTTGCTGAACTTTTGGGAGGTGATTGCTTGCTGCCCCGGGTCAGGTTTCCGGTACAAGAGATAACCGGTAAATGCACTTGCTGCAATTACCCCCAGCGTGGCAAAAAATGAGTGAATGGTAAGCAGACCGATGGCTGCAATGATGCAAATGACCATCTGTTTGTAATCTTTCACCTGTTTTTGAGCCATGGATATGGCCACACTAAGAATTACGGCAACAATGGCAGGTAAAACCCCTAGAAAGAAATTGTTGAGTAGTTTCAATTCTCCAAACCTGGCATAGACCGCTCCCAGCAGCGAAATCAGCAGGAATCCGGGCAGAATTGTGGCCAGCATGCTCAAAAGTGCTCCCTTGATCCCCTTTAATTGATAGCCAATGTAGGTAACCACATTGATGGCCACGGCTCCCGGCAACACAGAGGCAAGCGAGATTCCATCCAGTATTAACTCCTCCTTGATCACTTTATCCTTGTCTACCAGCTGTTTTTGAACTACGGCAATCAATGCCATAAATCCGCCCCAGGAGATAGCCCCGATTTTTAGAAAAGTGAAAAACAAATATTTGAGTGATACGTCCTTGTTCTCTTGCATCGGTTTTAATTTCCTCCAAGATAATTATTATGTGACCAACTTAAAACTCATTCCCTGACAATGTTATTTGGGTTTGGTTTTTTCCAAAATCGCTGCTTGGGTTCCGCATCTCTACCAAATGTGAAAATAGTAGTACAAATGTTCGATTGAAATCAGGTAAAAGCTATATTTACAAGCGAATCGGACAACTAAGATCAAAATGCAGTGCAAATATGGTGCTATCCCTCCCAAGGTGCAGCTTGTTTGCTCTTTTTTGGCAAAAATTACTACCTGAAATGAACAGAGCAGAGATTTTAAACTTAAAAAATGAGGCAGAGAACCATCTGCTGAATGAACTACTTCCATTTTGGACTTCCCGGATGAAAGATTCTGTCAATGGCGGATTCCTGACTCATTGGGACCAGAATGGAAAGGATACCGGCGAAGATGAGAAATCGCTGATTGCACAAACCAGATGTATCTATACCATCGCTTCGGCCCACAGGGCAGGATATGGGGAGGGCAAACTTGCTGATCTGGCCCGTCATGGTGTCGATTTCCTGCTCAACAAGATGTGGGACCAGCAAAATGGTGGTTTCTACTGGATGATGAACCGGAAGGGAGAGGTAAAGATTGACCAAAAGATTATTTATGGACATAGTTTTGCCATCTATTGCCTCAGTGAGTATACCCTGGCAACTGGTGACCCTCGTGGTCGGGAATATGCAGAAAAAGTCTTTGATCTGTTGCAGAAATATGGTGCAGATACGCGCCATGGTGGTTATTGGGAGATGTTTCACCGCGACTGGACCCTACGAGGTCCTGGCAGCCAGGGCGGAGACCGCAAAACACTGGATGTACATATGCACCTGATGGAGGCCTTTACCACATTGTACGAGTGTACAGGATTGGAAGTGCACCGCAGGAAATTGCAGGAAGTCATTGATTTGCTGATCAGCAGAATTATTCATCCAATTTATAAAACAGGTATTCCACAGTTCTTTGAAGACTGGAGTGTGGCACCCCAAATCAAGTTCGACATTATCTGGGGCTGGGATCGTTTCTCGGAAGAGGGACAAAAGGGAAATGCCACAGACAATACCTGTTATGGACACAATGCAGAGTTTGCATGGTTGTTGCTCCACTCGCTCGAAATATTGAAAGCAAATCCTGAAGAATACAAAGAGTTGTTCCAAATCATCTATAACCATACTGTTGACAATGGGATCGATACTGAATTTGGTGGTGTTTATGTGGAAGGGCCACACTCAGGAGGTGTGTACGACAAGGAGAAGGAGTTCTGGCAGCAGGCAGAGGTGTTGATTGGACTACTGGATGCTGTTATACTCTTCGGCAAAGACAAATATTGGAATGCCTACAAGAATGTACACCGGTTTGTTTACGACAAGGTGGTCAACAAAAGGGTGGGAGAGTGGTACCCATTGCTTTCCCGCAAGGGAGAACCTATCTGGACACATATGGGCCATTCCTGGAAGATTAATTATCATACGGTGAGGGCTGCGATTCAGAGTATCCGGAGGCTCGAAATAA
>CAZVTL010000361.1:0-2997 GCA_964630075.1 uncultured Tangfeifania sp. | reverse complement strand
GAAATAATTGATAACGAACAAATTTATAAATTCGCTTAGATCGAACTCACGTTAATTAAAACTTGTCTGAAGAATAACAAGCGTCCTGCTACCACTTAGACCAATTTTGAGGTCTGTAGCATTGACAGGAACAACACTTTCAATTACCTTGTATTCACCCGGTTGGACCTGTACATCTGAAATAAGCACTTCGTTAATCTTTACCTTTACCGGCAAGATTTCTTTGGAAGGATTCCAAACGATTGTTGTCATCCATTGGGTACCTGCGGGCACCCTGCACCAAAAGAATCCCTCCCCAGTTGTGCTTTCAGCATCCATTGGTTCAGGAACCCCTCCAAAATCCTTGTGATAATAGGGTCCAAACATCCTTCGTCCATATGGCACATATTGTTTGCCGGCAGCGTTGTTCCAACCGCCACCTTTTTCTGCCAACAGATGACCTTCCTTATGAAGAATGAGCGGCAATTTTTCATACGAACCGAAGAGCGCAGGAACTGAGCCGATCATTAGTCCGTTGTATGCTCCGATGATCATCCCCTTTTCAGTTTCATATTCTCCCCAAAGAATGGGAGCCTCCACAAGCAGGTGATTTTCATGCAACTGCTTCGTCGACATGTAATGGATGATGTTACGCAGCAGCCGATCTGCAACAGGATCAATGTTGCACCGATTGACCAAATCGAAACCTGACAGGAGCAAGGAACCTTTTCCATGAAAAATCTCTGCCAGGGCAATACCTTCAAGTCCAACGCTATAATCGGCAAGGATGGCTGTTTGCCTGACATCCTTTTTATCCGCCAGGACAAAACCATGGGTGACCGGATAGATGGATGGAAAGCCAATTTTTGTCTCATCAAATCCGGTATAATCACTCCATACCCTGAGTTCTCTGCGGGATATCCCTTTGAAAACCGGATGATCCGGTCGTTCCGGATTCACATTGAATGAATTTCTCGACGGACGGGGTTGTGAAGGATAGGTAGGATCATCTAAATTCATCTTCGGAAACGTCACGGCAACAGGCAAAATCTTCTGAACAAATGGCTGATGGGTTGAGTCCTGGCGAAGAACGATAACGCGGACGCCTCTTTCAAGTAAGTTCATCAACAGCGATGCATTCGATGCAAGTTTTCCATCAGCAGCATTCTCACCGATAACGATACAGTCTGAATCTTTTAATTCAGAGAGATTACTGACCAACTGAAACTTGATGCCATTTTTACGGAATGCATCAGCCGATTTGCCTTTAGGATCATACAGTTGAATGGGTTTTGAAGCAGCTGAATTATGCTGATGCTTCCTGGCAATGAAAATATTTGAAATATTTCTCGAAACTTCCCGCTCACCAGACAAAACAACACCTTCCAACTGATAATTGCCTTCAAAAAGCTGATCCGGCAATCGTATTTCAATTTTTTTGGAATGAATTGCGTAGTAGGGTATGTTACCTATCTGAACTGTATCATTCCAGCGGTGCATAAAAGCCTTGTCAAGAAGTCGTAAGACCAGTTTTACATTTTTCAACTCCGAATAATCATCTGAATCATTGATGATATGGGCAACAGGATTTATGGAGGCGCCTGCATATGCTTGTGTTTGCCAGTTCTCCCAACTTAGCAGAACAGGAGAATAGGACAATTTTGCCTGCCAGACAACAGGTTTTGCCACCATATCGGTGAAAGTGGAAATGGTATGCCAGTTCCTGAAAAGGATGGTAAACGGAAAGACGCCTGACGACTCCGTATTGATTCGCCTCAGCCGCCTGAGCAGTTCTGTAGCCTGTTTGAAGGTGAAGCACTGATGTTCATCGGCCAGCTGAGCTTGTTGGTCCTGAGGTGCATGACCCGTCCAGTTTTGCTGTGAAACAGGGTTCTTATGGTCTGGCGTCAGATTGTAACGCCCGTCCGGGCCCGTATAATTGCCGACACACTCAGTAAAGGTCAATGGTTGAACCTTGTCAGGGAAGGTAATCTGATCGTAATCCCTGATATTCAAAAAAGTGAATGGAGAGGCATAATACCAACCCCAGTAACGGTGAAGATCACAAATATCACCCGATTTTCCGAGTCCGTAACCGGCATTTCCGATGTATAAACGGGTAGGATCCCATACTTTTAGCTTGGCATAAGCATAATCCAAAAACCGGACCCATTCCCTGGCAATTTCTCCATTAAACGGGACTTCATTTGTCAGGGCATAGATGACAAGGGATGGGTGGTGCATGATAGGACCGAACTTCACTTCACAATACCATTTGACGGCTTTGTCATAATCCTTTGGAGGACTCTTGCCATCTACCACCGGGGAATAATTGCCGCCGAAAACAAGCATCCCGAGTTCATCACAAACGTCATACCAGGTCTGATCATCCGGAATCCGGATGATGTTAACATGGATACTCTTCATGAAGCGGACGTATTCTTCGGCAAATTTTCTGCTCGTCTCAAGTTCAGTTGGGATCCCACGTGCCGGAGGATTGATGGCAATACCACGCAAAAAGAGCGGATAGCCGTTGAGAAATATTTGTCCGTTTTTGGTTTCAAAATCACGAAAACCTATTCGCAAGGTGCTCTTTTGAAGCATATTCCCTTTATCGAAAACAACAATGGTTAAATTGTAAAGCTGGGGATGAATTGGCGACCAAATTGCTGGTGAAAGATTTCGCTTTATAATCGTCAATTTCTCTTTATTCAGATTCACCTCAGGTTTGCCTTCCCAAAGGATCCTTTGATCGGTAACAGATTTAATTTGCATTTCAACTGTTGGGGAAGACAAGTTCGTTGCGTTGTTTGCCTCGATAGAGACTGAATGGGCAGTGGTTGTTACATGAAACTGGAACCCGCCTTTATCCTCGGCACCAAAGGAGGAGGTGATGCAGACTGCAAACAGCATCACTAGCAGAGGCATTTTGAAACGTTCACGCGTGTTTCTCAT
This sequence comes from uncultured Tangfeifania sp., assembly GCA_964630075.1. GTDB lineage: Bacteria > Bacteroidota > Bacteroidia > Bacteroidales > Prolixibacteraceae > CAINVV01. Next base: position 63 of record CAZVTL010000361.1, on the reverse strand, counting down.
ATTCATGAAATAAATGATTTGGCTGATGATCTGAACATATTCTTATTTTTTATCAAAATATTC
>CAZVTL010000360.1:0-3014 GCA_964630075.1 uncultured Tangfeifania sp. | reverse complement strand
ATATCATCCCCATTCTCATCGAGAATCCTCAATGTTGGGTTTTTGGTTTTATCCCTGGTTTCAATAACGACTTTTTCGCGGTAGCCAGTTTGTTCATCCGACTCTTCCCGGTAGGTTGTTCCATCGATAAAATCCTGGAAATTAACCCTACCGTTAAATTCGGTAATGATTACCCCATTGTAAGGATCCCATTCGCAAACCACTGAATCTTTCTTGATTTCAGAACCGTTTTTGATAAACAGTTTGGAACCATAAGGCATGGAGTGGGTGGAGAGTGGAATTCCTGTATTCTTGTCAAGAATCTTCAACTCAGCCAAACGACTGACGACAATATCCACTTTGTCACCCTTTTCATCTGTCCACTCTACGGTACGCAACTCTTCAATTTCAGCAATACCGTCGTATCGGGAGATTACCGTTGACTGGGTAGAAACGTTGCCTGCGATACCCCCTACGTGGAAGGTACGAAGTGTCAGCTGTGTACCCGGTTCACCGATGGATTGTGCTGCGATGACGCCAACGGCTTCACCCATCTGCACCATCTTACCGGTAGCCAGGTTACGACCGTAACATTTTCCACAAACACCATTCTCTGCTTCACAGGTAAGAACTGAACGAATTTCCACTCTTTCAATAGGAGAATCTTCGATAACTGCTGCAATCTCTTCGGTAATCTGCTCTCCAGAGTGAACGATCAGCTTCCCTGTCATCGGATGGTAAACATCGTGGACAGTGGTACGGCCGAGGATCCTTTCGGAGAGGGAGGCAACCACCTCTTCGTTGTTTTTCAATGCAGAGGCAATCAGACCACGCAATGTACCGCAATCGGGCTCATTGATGATCACATCCTGTGCAACGTCAACCAGACGACGGGTAAGGTAACCTGCATCAGCTGTCTTCAGCGCCGTATCGGCCAAACCTTTACGGGCACCGTGGGTAGAGATGAAGTACTCGAGTACCGAAAGACCCCCTTGAAGTTGGCCAAAATCGGGTTCTCAATAATTTGTGATCCTGTAGCTCCTGATTTTTGGGGTTTGGCCATCAATCCACGCATACCGCACAACTGGCGGATCTGCTCTTTGGAACCACGGGCTCCGGAGTCCAACATCATGTAAATGGAGTTGAATCCCTGTTTATCTGTACTGATGGTCTTCATCACACTTTGTGTCAACTTGGCATTTACGTGTGTCCATATATCGATGACACCGTTGTACCTTTCGTTGTTGGTGATAAAACCCATGTTGTAGTTGTTCGAAATCTCTTCGACGCCGGCATAGCCTTCGTCGACCATTTCGGTCTTTCCTTCCGGGATAATTACGTCATCCAGGTTGAAGGAGAGGCCGCCACGGTAAGCCATTTTGTAACCAAGATCCTTGATGTCATCGAGGAACTGGGCAGTGGTGGCATTGTTGGTCCGCTTCAGGATATCCGCAATGATATCACGCAAAGCCTTTTTGGTCATCAACTTGTTGAGATAACCAGCCTCCTTGGGAACGAATTCATTGAAAAGGATACGACCAACTGTGGTTTCAAGGGTTGTCAGTTTTGACTCTCCGTTTTCGTCGAGGTCCATTACCTTGCAGTTCACGATGCTGTGCATGTCAACTTTGCCTTCGTTGTAGGCGATGATGGCCTCTTCAGGTGAATAGAAGGAGAGTCCCTCCCCCTTGTCTCCCTTGCGGTGTTTGGTCATGTAATAGAGACCAAGAACCATGTCCTGGGAAGGAACCGTGATCGGCGCACCATTGGCAGGGTTCAAAAGGTTGTGCGATGAAAGCATCAGCAGCTGAGCCTCCAGAATGGCAGCATTGCCCAGCGGAAGGTGGACAGCCATCTGGTCTCCGTCGAAGTCGGCATTGAAACCGGTACAGACGAGCGGGTGCAGACGGATTGCCTTTCCTTCCACCAAAACAGGCTGGAATGCCTGGATCGACAAGCGGTGCAGGGTAGGTGCACGGTTCAGCAGAACCGGATGACCTTTCATTACATTCTCAAGGATGTCCCAAACCACAGGATCCTTGCGGTCTACGATTTTCTTGGCTGATTTCACCGTTTTGACGATACCGCGCTCAATGAGCTTCCGTATGACAAATGGTTTGTATAATTCAGCGGCCATCTCTTTCGGGATACCGCACTCGTGAATCTTAAGATTTGGTCCGACGACAATCACCGAACGGGCCGAGTAGTCGACACGCTTACCAAGCAGGTTCTGACGGAAACGTCCCTGCTTACCTTTCAGTGAGTCAGAGAGGGATTTCAATGCACGGTTGTTGTCTGTTTTAACCGCATTGGATTTGCGGCTGTTGTCGAACAGTGAATCGACAGCTTCCTGCAACATCCGCTTCTCGTTTCGGAGAATTACCTCTGGTGCCTTGATCTCAATCAGCCTTTTCAGACGGTTGTTGCGGATGATCACCCTGCGGTATAGATCGTTCAGGTCGGAAGTGGCAAAACGGCCGCCATCCAACGGAACCAGCGGACGAAGATCCGGAGGAATAACCGGAACTACCTTGACGATCATCCACTCAGGTTGATTTCTCACTTTGGAGGAGCGGAAGGCCTCTACCACCTGCAGACGCTTCAAAGCCTCGCTCTTGCGCTGTTGTGAACCTTCGTTGCCCGCCTTGTTGCGCAGATCGTAGGAGAGTTCATCCAGATCGAGTCTTGAAAGCAGCTTGTATAGCGCTTCAGCACCCATATCGGCAATAAACTTGTCTGGATGTTCATCATCCAGCAATTGATTCTCCTTTGGAAGTGAATCGACGATGTCAATGTACTCTTCTTCTGTTAAGAAATCGAGGTATTTGACACCATCATTGCGTTTGATTCCCGCATTGATGACGACATACCTTTCGTAATAGATGATTGAATCGAGTTTCTTGGTCGGCAGGCCGAGCAGGTAACCGATCTTGTTGGGCAAAGACTTGAAGTACCAGATGTGTACAACAGGAACTACCAGTGAAATGTGCCCCATTCGCTCGCGACGCACTTTTTTCTCGGTAACTTCAACGCCA
>CAZVTL010000359.1:0-3025 GCA_964630075.1 uncultured Tangfeifania sp. | reverse complement strand
TTCTCCAGCAAATCTATGACCGTTGATTTTCCGAATCCCGGACCTCCTGTAACTACGTAGACCATTTTGAGGATACTTATCTTGTTCATCCAGAAAAAAAGCCGCCTCTGCATGCAGGGGCGGCTTTTATAATAAAATGCTTTTAGCTTATTCGATCACCAAAGTCTCGGTCCGGCGGTTGAGTTTGTGCTCATCTTCCGTACACTTCACGCCATCTTTGCATTTGTTGACGAGTTGAGTTTCTCCGAATGCCTGTGCATTGATCCTTGAAGAGCTGATACCTTTGCCTGTCAGGTAATCCAAAACTGATTTACCGCGTTTCTCAGAAAGTTTCATGTTGTAACTGGCAGGACCCCTGCTGTCCGTGTGTGATTTCATCTCAAGGTTAACGGATGGGTTCTCTTGCATATCCTTGGCCAAACGATCCAGTTCAGCAACAGAAGCAGCATTCAGATCCCATTTGTCATAAGCGAAATACACTTTGAAAATCTGACCTACGCAAGCAGGAGTTACATGTTTTGGAGGAGCTGGAGGAGTTGGTTTTGGCTCAGGTTTTGGCTCAGGTTTTGGCTGTGGTTTTGGAGCCTCTACAACTGGAGCAGGCTTCTCAGGTTTCTTACCCAAAGCAATTGACAATCCGGCATGGGTATAAAGGTATTGCTCACGAATCTGTGCAATCAAATAGCCTGTTCCGACTCCACCCTGCATGTCACCATCAAGATTATTTGAATTAACCCAACTCCATTGTGTTCCAACATTCAACCTTACATTGTCTGTCAAGCGGAAAGCTACTCCTGTTCCAACAGGAATGGTCCAATATCTCCATGGTCCCTGAACACTGGCAGGAAGGGAATAATCAATATTCTTAACGTGGGTCAGACCTGCACCCAATTTGGCATACCAGTAAATCTTCCGGTCAAATTTATTCTTGGATAGTAGGTTGTTCATGTTCCAAACGGTATTCAAATCAAATTCATTGATACCAGTCTTGTAAGGCCTCATTGAAGCAGGAGCTCCATCAGCAGGTGTACCAGTCAGTGAAGTACCATTGTAAGCACCTTCCAATGCAAAAACATGCGTAAAATTTTTCTTAACGAAGACTCCATAGCCCAAATTCATGTCATTGTTAAAGTTGTTGAAATGGTCCATGAAGTGATCCTTTGAAATATTGGTGGATCCTGCAAAATTTGCCACTCCAGCATTTACTCCTATTTCCCACTGTTTGTAGGGGAGTTTTTCACCCTTGTCCTGAGCAGATATAAAAGCAAAGCTCGCAAAGAGAAATACGGCGATTAAGCTAAGTTTTTTCATAAAAGATGATTTAAGATTGATTGAAATATACGTATTTAATGTTTGTTTCTATTAGATGATGCAAATTAACAAAAGATTCAAAAGAAATACAACTATTTTTTTACTTATTTTACAATATTTTAACAAATCAGCTACTGTCTGTCCCTATAACGTACAGGATAGCTAAATAGTTTCATATCTGATTAATAAAAGAATGTAACCTTCTATTTTTACTTGATTAAAGATAGTTGTTTTTATTACAATATAAAGGTCTCAGCTCGAATTTTGAATATATATTTATAAACAATACAATTTTAATAACTTTTCTGGAGTGAAGGTTAATAATTGTTTAGCATGTCACAAAAATTTGTATAGTTCAACCTCCATATGAATTCATTTTATCTTCCGAATATTTTCGGTAAAACCATCCGGCTCTCGTTGGAAGAGTCCAAACATTGTGTAAAAGTTCTTCGGCTCAAGAGTGGAGACCGCATTCAACTGATGAATGGCAAAGGATCTATTTTTGAAGCTGCCATCCTGGATCCAGATCCAAAAGGTTGTCAGCTGGAGATCGTTGATGAAATTTCAATTTCAAGCAGTCGAAACTACCACCTGACCATCGCCATCGCACCAACCAAAAATATGGACAGGTTGGAATGGTTCATGGAAAAATCAACAGAAATCGGCATTGACCGGATCGTCCCTTTGATCTGTCAACATGCCGAGCGAAAGGAGGTCAAAACTGAACGGCTTGAGAAAATATTGGTAGCAGCCATGAAACAATCCGGTCAGGCTTTTCTGCCTGATCTTACCAGTCAGATTACATTTAGAAAGCTGGTAAACAATGAATTTGATGGACTGAAATATATTGCCCATTGCGATAATGGCCCAAAAACAAATCTCAAGGATGCACTTCAAACCGGTAAGAATGTCTTAATTCTCATCGGGCCAGAAGGGGACTTTGATCCCTCTGAAATAGAACTTGCCCTGAAAAATGGATTTGTTCCGGTCTCCCTTGGAGCTTCCCGGCTACGTACCGAAACGGCAGGCGTTGTTGCCTGCCACACTGTTTGCCTGGTCAACGAAAAATAGCCTTTTCAAAAGTCTTACAATGAAAAGGTCCATCCGGGTTGAATATCGGATGGACCTTTTGTCTGCGGAACGGTAAATGACGGTATTAAATTTTGCCTTGTTCCAATTGCAATGTTTTGGTTGCTGCATCGCAAACGGTCGTGGGTCCCCAATATTGGATTGGACCAGGATATACGTAGGAGGTATGGATTGCCCATGCTGCCCGGTTGGTTGCAAAAGCTTTGAACGGAGCCTCCTCTAATCTTACAAGCGCCTTTTGAATCACAGGTTTCATATGTCCGTGACGACGTTCCATGTTCATCATCATGGTAATCGGAACACCGGTGGCGATCCACTCGTCAGATGGAGCGGTAGTATGCTGGATGGAGGCCATGTAGCCTGATTTTCCGTCGGCTATCAGCAAAGAAGCAGTCTGACCCAAAGAATAGCAATAATCCGCATCAAAGTTAGATGGTGCCGCACAGCGACCTTCGTAACCAAAAAAGTGACTCAAGGCCGAAAATTTCACCCTGGTTTCACCTTGCTTCTTTAAAACCGAAAGGCGCTTCTCGACCATCTCGATGAGTAGTCTTTCCGTCTCAATCCTAGATACCTGAACATTTCCGTGCGGATCACGATCCAGAGTAAGCTGCTTGGCGATGCC
>CAZVTL010000358.1:0-3032 GCA_964630075.1 uncultured Tangfeifania sp. | reverse complement strand
GTTAAATAACAAATTATCTACGCATGAAGGAGATTTTTCACAATATCTTTCAGTTTTACTACCAGGGCTTCAAACACATGAACGTTGGTAAAAAGTTGTGGGTCATCATCCTCCTTAAGTTGATCATACTATTCCTGGTTTTTAAGCTGTTCTTCTTTCCCGATTTTTTGAAAACCAACTTCAGCAACGACGAACAGCGAAGCAATCACGTATTTAAACAACTCACCAAATAAGCGCATATGGAAAATGTTGATTTTTCGCTGGTCGATTGGTCACGGGCACAGTTTGCACTCACGGCCATGTATCATTGGCTGTTTGTTCCATTGACCCTGGGACTCTCCTTCATCATCGCCTTCATGGAAACCTTGTACGTCAGAACCGGGGATCCCGAATGGAAGCGAATTACCAAATTCTGGATGACCCTTTTCGGTGTCAACTTTGCCATCGGAGTAGCCACCGGAATTATCCTTGAATTTGAATTCGGTACCAACTGGTCGAACTATTCGTGGTTTGTAGGCGACATCTTTGGCGCTCCATTGGCCATCGAAGGGATCATGGCTTTCTTCCTGGAGAGTACATTTATTGCCGTGATGTTCTTTGGATGGAACAAGGTAAGCAAGAAATTCCACCTCTTGTCGACCTGGCTGGTGGCCATCGGCTCCAATCTGTCTGCCCTTTGGATCCTGGTAGCCAATGGTTGGATGCAAAATCCCGCTGGGATGAAATTCAATCCCGACACAGTAAGAAACGAAATGGTCAACTTCTGGGAGGTACTCTTCTCCCCGGTTGCCATCAACAAGTTCCTTCACACCATTTCATCAGGGTATCTCCTTGCTTCAGTTTTTGTCATCGGGGTGAGTGCCTGGTATCTCTTGAAGAACAGGGAACCGATTTTGGCAAAAAGAAGCATGGTGGTAGCAGCTGTTTTCGGCTTAATTACGACGGCTTTTGTCGTTCTTACCGGAGACGGATCAGCCCGAAACATGGCAAAATACCAGCCCATGAAATTTGCAGCCATGGAGAATCTCTATGTCGGGCAACAAAATGCCCCGCTGGTTGCCATTGGCATCCTCAAAGCTGACCCCAAAGAGGCTGCCCACAAAAAGCAGGATTTTTTGTTTGAACTGGAGATCCCAAATATGCTCTCCTACATGGCATTTCTCGATCCTAATGCCTACGTACCGGGCATACAGGATTTGGTGCACGGCAATGCAGCGCATCAAATTCCATCCTACCGGGAAAGAAGCGAAAAAGGAAAGATTGCCATACAATCCCTGGCAGCCTACAAGGAGGCCAAAAAAGCCGGGAATGATTCACTGGCAAAAAGTGCATTGTCCAGTTTTGAGGCCAATTATCCCCACTTTGGGTATGGATATTATGCAGGCCGCGACGTGCATGAACTGGTACCCAGTGTTCCCACTACCTTCTATTCTTTCAGGATCATGGTAGGATTGGGCGTGCACTTTGGCGCACTGTTTCTGGTGGTGCTGCTGCTGACCATCAAAGGCAAAATAGCCAGGAAAAGGTTCATTCTCTATACGGCACTTTGGACAATTCCCCTCGCTTACATTGCCTCTGAACTTGGTTGGGTAGTGGCAGAAGTGGGCCGGCAACCCTGGGTGATACAGGATATTTTACCGGCCATCGCAGCAGTATCCCAATTGAAATCCTCCTCCGTCCAAATCACCTTCTGGATGTTTTTTATCCTCTTTACGGGTCTGTTGATAGCTGAGATCAAAATCATGCTTGCTGTCATCCATAAAGGGCCCGACTCAAATTAACCATCTTCATCCATTCTACAACCATTTAAAAATCTGGAACCATGTTCGAAGCATTACCTTACCACATTTTGCAACAATACTGGTGGATGATTGTCTCACTGCTGGGAGCCATTCTGGTATTCCTCATGTTTGTCCAGGGAGGACAGACGCTCATCTATACCATTGGGAAAACCGATGACGAACGGACCCTGCTGATCAACCTCCTGGGACGGAAATGGGAATTTACCTTTACCACCCTGGTTACTTTTGGAGGGGCATTCTTTGCCTCCTTCCCGCTCTTCTACTCGACCAGCTTCGGCGGCGCCTACTGGGTCTGGATCCTGATTCTGTTTGCCTTCATTGTGCAGGCAGTCTCCTACGAATTCCGCAGCAAGGCCAATAATTTCCTGGGAAAGAGAACTTTTGAAACTTTTTTACTCCTCAACGGGATTATAGCACCCCTGCTGATCGGGACAGCCGTTGCCACTTTTTTTACCGGGTCGCAATTTTCAATCAACTTCACCAATATCACCCTCCTTACCGGAGACAAGATGCCTGTCATTTCTGAGTGGAAAGGTCCGGCCCATGGACTGGAGGCTGCACTGAATCCACAAAATCTATTGCTGGGCCTTACGGTACTGTTTCTTGCCCGCGTGCTGGCACTACTCTACTTTATGAACCGGATTGACCATCGCGAGATGTTGGAACGGATCAAAAAGCAGTTGCTTGTCAATGCAGTCCCATTTGTCGTTTGCTTCCTTGCATTTGTGGGTTGGACACTTTTAAGTACAGGTTTTGCAGTGAATCCCCAAAATGGGGAGGTATCTCCGGAACCATTGAAATACCTTCACAACCTGCTGCAGATGCCGATAGTCGCTTTGGTAATGGTGTTGGGTGTGGCATTGGTGTTAAACGGAATCATCCGGCCACTCCTGCAATTCGAGAAATACAGCTCCAAAGGGATCTGGAGTGCAGGCATCGGCACAGTTCTAACCGTGTTTGCCTTGTTCCTGCTGGCAGGATTCAACCATACCGCCTATTATCCATCAACTTTCGACCTCCAAAGTTCGCTCACCATACAAAATAGCTCCTCCAGCCAATATACGCTCACCGCCATGAGCTATGTATCGCTGCTGGTTCCATTTGTGCTGGCCTATATCTGGGTCGCCTGGCGTGCCATTGACAATAAAAAAATTGACTATGATGAGCTTAAAAGTGAGTCTCACCTCTATTAAATAAACCCCCAAACTCCTGAAGTATGTTAACTCAAAT
>CAZVTL010000357.1:0-3053 GCA_964630075.1 uncultured Tangfeifania sp. | reverse complement strand
CCCTGTTGGCACGGGTCTGTTACCCATGTCCTGCTTCAGAAAAACAAAAAAACTGGTGCATTGTTTGTACCTTGGTTGCCTTGGTTCCACTACTTAAATTTACCATAAAATGAGAAGGATTATTTATTTCCTTAAAAGGAGCAGTGTTTTGGTTGTTGCAACTTTAGCCCTTTTTCAATTTGAATGTGCTGCGCAGAAATCAGAAATGGAGCAATCCATTGACCGCATTCGGAAGGGGGCAATCCTTGTAAAAGCAAAGCCTGGTGCGAAGGTGCAAGTGGAGCAGGTCGCCCATGAATTCTGGTTTGGTTGCGCCATCCCCAACAGTTTTGTCGACGGTTCGATGTCGGAAAATGACAAGAGACAATTCGAAGAGAAGTTTCTCTCCAATTTTAATTCGGCAGTAACCGAAAATGCCGTGAAATGGGGAACGATGGAGCGCCGGAGAGGAGAGGTGAACTATTCAGTCATTGAGGACATTTTAAAATGGACCGAGGCGAACAGGATCCCGATCCGGGGACACAACCTCTTTTGGGGGATTCTGCAGTTTGTCCAGCCCTGGGTGAAAGAGCTGTCGGATGAAGAACTGGAACGCACGTTGAAGAACCGTGCCGAAACCGTGACTGCCCGCTACAAAGGCCGGTTTGCGGAGTACGACCTGAACAATGAAATGGTACATGGAAATTATTATGAAGACAGGTTGGGCGCCGACATTACAAGAAAAATGGCGAAATGGTCGCAAAATGGCGACCCGGACATCAAGCTCTGGCTGAATGATTACGATATCCTGACCGGTAAAAAACTTCCGGAATACATGGCTCAAATCCGTCGGTTCCTGAAAGAGGGAGTCCCGATTGCAGGGATTGGTGTACAAGGCCACTTACATGCCGAGACATTCGATCGCATTCAACTGAAGAATGCGCTCGATTCGCTGGCACAGTTTCATTTGCCCATCCGTGTAACAGAATTCAATATCCCCGGCCAACGTTCGAAATATTACGAGGACCGGAAAATGAAACTGACCGATGAAGCGGAGCTGCAAAAAGCATCCGAACTGACAGACTATTACAGAATCTGCTTTGCCCATCCGGCAGTCGAGGGAATGATCATGTGGGGATTTTGGGAAGGGGCCAACTGGATTCCGGTTTCATCGCTCTACAGACGCGACTGGTCGCCAACTCCGGCGGCTGAAGCTTACAAAAACCTGGTCTTCAAGGAGTGGTGGACCAGGGAAGAGGGCAAAGTCAACAGGAAGGGAGAACTATCCATTCCCGCTTTTTTCGGAAAATACAAAGTCACCTTTGACGGCAACACCAAAACAGTTGATTTGACCCGGGCGAAGGGGAATGTGGTTGTTATATTTTGAGAGGATTACTAACGAGCCATTTTTGTTCGATGTTGAAGGATTAGCGAATGGGTGTCGCGAATTTCAATTCGCGGTTGATTGTCTGCGAATCGGAATTCGCCGCACCCAATTGTCCCAATTGCGAATGTGTGGTCAAGGCCGTCACCAATGATTGCTGTTTTTATGTTTTCACTTGCAATTCTTTATCCTATTTGTTATTGCCATCCGTATAATTGCGTTAACTTTGGGTTGATAACCTAAAGAATTGCACAATCCCTACAATGGCAAAAACAACAAAAACCAACACCGAAGAGCCTTTAGAAAAACAACTCTGGAAAACAGCCGACAAACTCCGTAAAAACATTGATGCTGCCGAATACAAACATGTCGTGTTGGGTCTCATCTTCCTGAAATACATTTCTGATTCGTTCGAAGAGCTTCACGATAAACTGATGGCAGGGGAAGGGGAGTATGCGGGAGCAGACCCCGAAGACAAAGATGAATACCAGGCCGAGAACGTCTTTTTTGTTCCTCCGTCGGCACGGTGGCGGTTTCTGAGCAGCCATGCCAAACAACCTACCATCGGCATCACGGTGGATGGAGCCATGGATGCCATCGAAACCGAGAACCCCTCCCTGAAAGGGGTTTTGCCCAAAGTGTTTGCCCGGCAAAACCTTGATCCGACGAGCTTGGGTGAGTTGATTGATCTGGTTGGAAACATTGCGCTGGGCGACGCCAAAGCCAGGAGCGCAGATGTGTTGGGCCACGTTTTCGAATATTTTCTGGGTGAATTTGCGCTGGCCGAAGGGAAACAAGGAGGGCAATTCTATACCCCGCGTAGCATCGTGGAGCTTTTGGTAAAGATGCTCGAACCCTATAAAGGCAGATTGTTCGACCCCTGCTGCGGTTCCGGCGGTATGTTTGTACAATCCGAAAAGCTGGTGCTCGAACACCAGGGACGGGTGAATGATATCTCCATCTACGGTCAGGAGAGCAACCAAACTACCTGGCGGTTGTGCAAGATGAACCTTGCCATCCGGGGAATTGACAGTTCCCAGGTGAAGTGGAACAACGAAGGTTCATTCCTCAATGATGCCCACAAGGACCTGAAAGCCGATTACATCATCGCCAATCCTCCCTTTAATGTGAGCGATTGGGGCGGCGATTTGATGCGGAACGATGGTCGCTGGCAATACGGTACTCCCCCTGCCGGGAATGCCAACTTCGCCTGGATGCAGCATTTTATCTACCACCTTTCCCCAACCGGACAGGCAGGGATTGTATTGGCCAAAGGGGCGTTGACCTCCAAATCATCAGGGGAAGGGGAGATCAGGAAAGCATTGATTGAAGCCGGACTGATCGATTGTATTGTAAACCTTCCCGCCAAATTGTTTCTCAATACACAGATTCCGGCCGGCTTGTGGTTCCTCAGGCGAAACCGTGGTTCGACAAGCTCACCAACCGGTGCCAACAATTACTGTGACAGAAGCAACGAAATCCTCTTTATCGATGCCCGAAACCTGGGTTTTCTGATCAATCGGCGTACCCGGGAACTCTCGCAAGACGATATCCAGAAGATTACCGACACCTACCACAACTGGAGAAATCCCGATGGTACTTACGAGGATATCCCCGGTTTCTGTGCCTCTGCACCAATCAGCAAGGTAAGGGAGTTGGACTATGTTGTCACTCCCGGTAGGTATGTAGG
>CAZVTL010000356.1:0-3055 GCA_964630075.1 uncultured Tangfeifania sp. | reverse complement strand
CCTTCGTTCACGATCAGCTGTATATTGTATGTTCCCGGCTGACTATAAGAAAAAGGAGGAGGATCATACGATGAAGAGGATGGTAATGAGGCATTTGTGCAGGGAAGAAAATGAAACCGTGTGAGTGTATAATTCTGCCGGTTCACCGCATACATTAAAAGGGTATCGCCAACTCTGAAGAGTTCAGAAAAATGAGATGGTCGGCTCAATGCACCTATATTACCTAGCGATGTTCCTGTTACAGGTCCCAGGATGCCGTTGGGAAAGGTGAGCCTCCAGATCAAATCGGCAGAGGAAGTCGAGTAGTTAAGCTGAAAACCAGTCGTACTTTCGCAATCGCGGATCAGCGCTATTCCACCGGGGGTTGTCCCCCCGATTGCTGATCCGAGAGTCACCCCGGACGGGTCATTAAAAAGGGAACTTCCGAATGTCAACCGGGTAAGCGTATTATCTCCGGAATTTGCAACCAGGGCATACCAAATCCCGTTTTCCCTGATCATGCGAAAACTGAAGGGCATATTTAAAGAGCCGCCTACTGTGCCGAGATTTGTCAGCATGGGCGTGTTTAGCAGGTTGTTTCCAAAATCCAGTCGCACCAGATTATTCCCCACAGAACAGGTTAAATAACCAACCCAATTGCCGTTTTCTTGGAAAACATCGATGCAATGAGCCGAATTCAGCATGGAATATGGCCCCAACTGACTGACGACAGGCGCATTATTACTTAGTGATGGTCCAAAATTCAACCTGACGATTCTGTCGTTGTCGTTCACAAATCCGATCCAAATCCCATTATCATAGCGGATTTTGATTCCAAGAATGTCTTGGGTCAAGCCTAACCCTCCAATGTTTGTCCAAGAAATGGGGCTATTGCTGAAGCTGGCACCGTGGTTGTACCTGACAACCGACAAAGTTCCCCTGTTGGTGAAAAAAGAATAGCAGGTGTTGCCATCTTTCACAAGAGTCATGTAGCTTGCGACATTCAGCAGGTTTCCGGGGTTCCCGATATTGGTGCCCACCGGGTTCAACAAAGTATTGCCGGAACAGAAACTCCAGTAGTACTCTTGTCCGGGAGTGGACTGGTTGGTGATATTGACCTGACCACCAACATAAACTGTATCCGGACACTGGAAGCTTGCCACCTGGGCCTTTAGATCAAGTACTGGCAGAAAATGGAGCAGGATGCTGATAAAAACAACGTACTGCAGTCTGGTCGGATTCAGATATGGGAGCATGCCATGTTAATATCAGGTAAAGGTAGGAATGTAAATTGAATGGGGGCAGAGTTTTATGAAGATTTTTTTACCTCACCCCCCGGCCCCCTCTCCGCCCGGAGAGGGGGCCGGGGGGTGAGGTATTTCCTACAAATACAACCCAATCAAAGCTTTATAGTCCTCCTCCTTCATTTTCACATTCCCGCCATTCACCCTGCTGTGAACCATTGATTCGAAAAGTGGCTGGCCATGGTCGCCCGGAATATTCATATCCGATAAGCGGATCGGGCACCCGAGCGATTTAAAGAAGGCTTCGATACGGTCAATTGATTCATCAGCCGTAAGTGGTTCGCCGAACAAACCGGAGCCAAGCTGCGCAATGCGATTGCCAACCTGACCCTTGAAGTGTCGCATCCAGGCCGGGAAAACAATGGTGAGCGATGCGCCATGGGGTACATCATAAAGTAAAGAAAGACAATGACCGGCGCTGTGCACACCCCAGTCGCCCGTGGAGCGGCCATACATGGTCATCCCGTTCAGCGCCATGGTGGCGGCAAACATGATTCTTTCGCGGTATTCGTAATTCTGCAGGTCGCCGAGCAGCTTTGGTCCGTAATCCATCGCTTCCTTAATAATTGAGAGGACAAACCGGTCGGTTAGGGAGGTTTCCCCGATGCCAAACCAGGCTTCAAAACAGTGCGCGATCAGGTCGGCAATACCATATGCAGTGTGATTTTTTGGAACAGTCAGCGTCAATGCAGGATCAAGAAATGAGTGTTTTGGAAATGTCAGTGGTCCGCCAAATGCTGCTTTTAGTCCCTCGGCATGGTTGGAAACCACGGCAAAGGGATTCATTTCCGAACCGGTTGCTGCAAGTGTCGGAATGGCAATGAAAGGAACAGCCGTTAAAGGTTTTGCCTTCCCGGTAAAGAAATCCCATCCCCCGTGATCAACCGGGATGGTTACCGAAATGATTTTTACCGAATCAATGACACTTCCACCTCCAACGGCAAGTATCACGTCAACATGGTTTTGCCTTCCTGTTTCTGCTGCTGCATCTACATCCCCGATCACCGGGTTGGGTTTTATTCCCCCATACTCACAAACTTCAAAACCCTGCGTTTTCAGATCTGCCATGATCCGGTCATAGAGACCGCTTTTTTTGACTGATCCTTTTCCGTAAACAAGCAATACACGGTTGCCGTATTCTTTCAATGTTGAGCCCAGTGAGGTCAGGATGTTCCTCCCGAAATGAAGGGTAGTGGGGTTGTATGCGATGAAATTATCCATAAAATATTTGTTTTTAGTTACTTGAGTGAAATGATTAAAATATTTCTGCAAAATCTGCAGCCTTTTCTGCAAAATCTGCGAGAAATCGTAACGCCAAAATTACGACTAAAAGTTAATGATTACACGAAGAGCCGCGAAGGAGCAAGAAGGTCCTTGAAGCGGTGCAGTGAGACTTACGAAGTATAACTAAATCACTTTTCATCCGTCAGCCTGTCCGCTTATCCACCAATCATTTCGTTAATTTTTTCACAATAAACCAAACGAAGTTTGAAAATGTAAACGAATTTTATATTTTTGTTTGGTAATTTTAGATTCTTTGGTAACCTGTCAGCTGACTTCGCGGCATGGATTTTATTGGATCCACATAGAGAAGGCAAGAAAATTTGCAATCAAGTTTGAAATAAAAGTATTTACATATGAAAAATATCGTATTGTTCAGCAGGATTGCTTTTCTTCTCCTGATCGCCTGCAACCGTCCGCAAGAGCAGAAAAGCGCAAATCCATATTCCCCCAACGTCGTCGAAGCCAAAGGCTATGTTGTTCCAAAGGAC
>CAZVTL010000355.1:0-3062 GCA_964630075.1 uncultured Tangfeifania sp. | reverse complement strand
GCAAGGTGGTCAAGAAAGCTATGGACGCTGGTTATCCCACCAATATCACCCTAAACGACATGATCTGCTTTGCCGTGGTCAAGGCGCTGAAGAAATATCCGCAGGTAAATACCCATTTTATGGAGGATTCGATGAAATACTTCAAGAAGATACATTTGGGTATTGCAGTGGATACAGACCGCGGGCTGATGGTTCCGGTAATACGGAATGCCGATGATCTCTCGATCCAGGGCCTGTCGAACCAGATGAAGGAGGTGGCAGCCTCCTGCAAGAACGGGAGCATCAATCCTGACTTGCTGGCATCAGAGGCAGCAACTTTCACCGTTTCCAATTTGGGAAACTATGGAGTAGAAATGTTTACCCCTGTCATCAACCTTCCCCAAACTGCAATCCTTGGTGTCAATACCATCGTTCCAAGGCCGAAGGAGCTTGGCGACGGGGTTTATGGCTTTGTTCCGCACCTCGGTTTGAGCCTTACCTACAACCACCAGGCGCTCGATGGTGGAGAAGCTACACGATTTTTGAAACAAATTGCAACGGAAATCGAAAACTTATCCATTGAACTTTAACAATTAACAAATTCAAAATGAGCAAAAATTACGATCTGGCAATTATCGGTGGTGGTCCTGCAGGCTATGTTGCAGCAGAACGCGCCGGACACAAAGGACTCAAAGTGGTTCTGATTGAAAAGGGTGAACTGGGAGGCGTATGCCTCAATGAAGGCTGTATCCCCACCAAAACCCTGCTTTACAGTGCAAAATTGTACGACAATGCTGTCGGAGCATCCAAATATGGTGTGGAGGCCAAAGAGGTCACCTTCGATTTTGGCAAGATGATGGCCAGAAAAGAGAAGGTTGTCAAAAAATTGGTCGGGGGCGTCGGTCTTAAAATGAAGGAACACCATGTAGAGGTGCTGAAAACAGCAGCCTATATCAAGGGTCGTTCTGCAACCGGAATATCCATCACTGCCGGTGAAGAGGAGATCGAAGCTGCCAATCTGCTGATTTGTACAGGATCTGAAGCATTTGTTCCCCCAATTCCCGGATTGGGAACACCCAACGAAACCATTCTTACCAACCGCGAAATCCTTCAATTGAAGAGTTTGCCAACCTCTTTGGTAGTCATTGGCGGTGGAGTGATTGGTATGGAGTTTGCAAGTTTCTTTAATTCCTTGGGCACTACCGTTACCATCGTCGAGATGATGGATGAGATTCTGACCGGCATGGACCGTGAAATGAGTGTCATGATGCGCCAGATGTATGCCAAAAAAGGAATTACTTTCCATTTGTCCTCCAAGGTTGTTGAGGTCAAAGGCAACGAAGTAATCTTCGAGAAGGCTGGCAAAACAGAATCAATCTCCGGTGAAAAAATCCTGGTAAGTGTTGGCAGAAAGCCTGTCACGAAAGGTTTTGGTCTTGAAAATATTGGTGTTGAACTGGACAGGGGTGGCATCAAGGTTGATGAGAAGATGAAGACCAATGTTCCGAATGTATATGCTGCCGGCGACGTAACCGGATTCTCTTTGCTTGCACATACTGCCAGTCGCGAAGGGGAGGTAGTCGTCAATAACCTCACAGGTAGAAACGACCGGATGCGTTACAATGCCATTCCAGGCGTTGTCTATACCAATCCTGAATTTTCAGGTGTTGGACTGACAGAGGAGAAGGCAAAAGAGCAAAATATTGCCTACCGTATGGTGAAGCTCCCAATGGCCTATGCAGGTCGGTTTATTGCAGAAAACGAAGGCGGAAGCGGTTTATGCAAGGTTCTGGTAGGGGAGAAGTACGGAGAGGTGCTTGGTGTTCATATGCTTGGAAATCCTTCCAGCGAGATGATCTATGGTGCCAGCATGGCCATCGAGATGGAGATGACCCTCAAGGAGATGGAAGAGGTAGTCTTTCCGCATCCGACTGTATCAGAAATATTTAAAGAAACAATTTTCGGTTTCTAATCATGGATTTACTCCTGAGTACTTTCTGCCACAAAGGCACGAAGATTCAGCAAGTACAATGATGTCTAAGTTAAATTTTTGTAACTCCTTAGTGTCTTTGTGCCTTGGTGGCAGGTTTTAATTTCAGAATGAAACTCATACATATCATTGTCAATTGTAAATAAATAAATTATGCCTAAAGTCCAGTTTATTGACCCGAGTGTAGCCAGAAAAGCAGGCGAAATCACTTTTCAGCCAATTCCGGTCAACCAGTACAGCAAGAGCATCAAAGAAGAGCAAAAGAACTTCACGAACGATGAACTGATCCGTATTTACCACGACATGGTGGTGATCCGCGAGTTTGAAACCATGCTGAACCTCATCAAGACTACCGGTGAGTACAGTGGCGTTCCTTACGACCACCCTGGTCCGGCTCACCTTTCGATTGGTCAGGAGGCTTCGGCTGTCGGGATGGCTTATACCCTGACGGTGGATGATTTCATCTTTGGCTCGCACCGCAGCCATGGAGAGATCCTTGCCAAGGGATTGAGCGCCATTCAAAAACTGGACGATGCCCAATTGATGCACATCATGGAGACCTTCTTTGATGGAACCATATTGAAAATTGTTCAGAAGGATTTCAAGGGAAGTGTGAAAGAGTTGGGTCGTAAATTTTTGATTTATGGTACACTGGCCGAAATTTTTGCCCGTGAAACCGGTTTTAACAAAGGTTTGGGCGGAAGTATGCACGCCTTTTTTACCCCATTTGGCGTCTACCCCAACAATGCGATCGTCGGTGGAAGCGGCGACATCGCTGTCGGTGCTGCACTCTACAAAAAAGTAAACCGCAAAAAGGGGGTTGTAGTGGCCAACATCGGAGATGCCTCCATGGCTTGTGGTCCGGTTTGGGAAGGGATCTCCTTTGCTGCGATGGACCAGTTCACCCAGCTTTGGGAGGATGGTATGAAGGGCGGGCTACCCGTGATCTTCAACATCATGAACAACCAATACGGCATGGGTGGACAGACGGCCGGAGAAACCATGGGTTATGGCATGGCTGCCCGCATCGGAGCCGGTGTGAATCCTGACCAGATGCATGCGGAACGTGTGGACGGATACAACACGTTGGCAG
>CAZVTL010000354.1:0-3145 GCA_964630075.1 uncultured Tangfeifania sp. | reverse complement strand
GGCTTCCTATTTCCAGAAGCAGGTGTCAAAATACTCCTGCAAGGTTTACCTCAAGGGAAACGGGATGTTTGAGAAGATCCCCTACCTGCTGGAGAAGCAGATGAAAAAGGAGGGCCTCAAGGAGAACCAGCCATTCGTGATGGAGACCCTCAGCAAGATTGATTTTGAGCTTCCTGACAAGGTCAACCAACAGGTGCTCGCCATGCGAACCTCTGGTCAGCAGAACAATACCTCCCCCATGGGCATGATTACCAACAACCTCTACGATGCCGACAAATATGGGGTAGTTTCCCCGGTAGGGACTACCGCCATGAAAATGTACCAATTCAAGCTGGAGGGAGTTTTTACCGACCAGGGCCGCACCATCAACAAGATCAAGGTGATCCCGAAATCAAAGGGGAACAATACTTTTTCGGGTTACATCTACATTGCCAGCAGCTACTGGAACATCCATTCTGCCGATTTACAACTTCATATTCCGATGACGGATGTCAATGTGCACCAGGTCTATGCCGAAGTAAACAAGAATACCTGGATGCCGGTCAGCCTCGATTTTGACATGAACTTTTCGGGCTTTGGTTTCAAGATGAAGTACAAATATGTGGCCTCCATCAGCGAATACAAGACTACACTGAATCCCGCGCTGGACCACTCCTTCCTCGAAAAAATCAAGCAGCAGCAATTGGCAGACCAGCGGATCCTTGAGCAGATCAATGCTGCCAAAACTGCCGTTCCCGAACGGCCCAAGGTTCCCACCAAACAACAGAAGGCCATCCAGGAGCTGATGCAGAAGGAGGAGCTCACCAACCGCGAGTCGGTCAAACTGAACAAACTGATTGAGAAGGATATCCAGCGGAGCAGTCCGCCGGAACCCCTGGAGATCAAATCCAGCATGCAGGTGAGTCAGAAACAGGTCAACAACGACTCGGTCTATTGGGCCAGGGAGCGACCCATCCCACTAACCCTGAGTGAAAGCAAAAGCTTTGTCAAGAAGGACTCCTTCCTGAGAATCTCCGCTACCCCCAGGTACAAGGATTCGGTCCGCGATTCGAGGCAGAAGTTCAAGGCCAAACACCTGCTGTTTGGAAAGAATTACAACTACTCCGTAGACTCTGTCAGACGGTATGAATATTTCACTGTCCCGACCCTAATCAATCCTTCAGCCATCTCGTTCAATACCGTAGACGGAGTACGTATGGAAATGCCCTTCAGCTACTACCAGTCGGATACAACGGGCCATACCTTACGCCTCAATGCCAGGTTTGACTATGCATTTTTGCGCAAGAAGCTCGATGCCACCTTCACCTACAGCCAGCGGTTCAGGAGCCTCAGCAACAGTTGGCTAACGGCTACAGCAGGTACCACCACCGAAGATTTCAACCGCAATGCCTCTATTTCCACTCTAACCAACGAATTCTACACCCTCTTTCTGGAGGAGAACTACAAGAAGTTCTACCGCCGGGATTACCTGCAACTCATCTACAGCAGAGATTTGATCAACGGGCTCAATTGGACAGAGGTGGTTGAATACAGCTACAACCGTGCATTGACCAACCACTCGACTTTTACCTTTTTCGACAACAAAAACAGGGAATTTACGCCAAATATTCCTCAAAACAGTACTTTGGAGGCCTGGCAAACGACTGACCATGGTTCCTTTGTATTCAGGCTGAACCTCGAATATACCCCGCACAACCGTTACCGCATCCGCGACAACAAGAAGATGTATGCCGGGAGCAAATACCCAACTTTTTCACTAGGATACAGGAGCGCACTATCCTGGTTTTCAACCGATGACTCACGTTTCGACATGCTGAGAGTCGGCATCAGGCAAAAGATCGATTATGGCTTCGACAACCACCTCTCCTATCAGGTAGGAGCTGGTAAATTCCTTAACAGCAAACGGTTGTATTTTGAAGATTTCCAGCATTTCAATACCCAACCGACCGAATTGACCTTCTCCCCAACAGAGAACAGCTTCAGGTTACTCCCCTTTTACCAGTATTCAACCGGGAAACAGTATGCCGAAGCCCACCTGAACTTTCAGACCT
Source organism: uncultured Tangfeifania sp. (assembly GCA_964630075.1). Classification (GTDB taxonomy): domain Bacteria; phylum Bacteroidota; class Bacteroidia; order Bacteroidales; family Prolixibacteraceae; genus CAINVV01. Next base: position 1,094 of record CAZVTL010000354.1, on the reverse strand, counting down.
ACAAATTGATTTTGAAGCAGTTGCCTTTGATAAAGAAAACCGCCATGTCAGAAATACTCTATGTCAACTACCTGTCAACCCCGGATATCAAGAACTATGTGGAAGCAGGATATGGATTCAACAACCTCTTTCTGTTTCTCAATGCAGAGGTGATGGCAGGTTTTGAAAATGGAAGTTTCAGGTCGTGGGGGTTTAAGGTAAGCGTGAATTTGAAATAGTGTTCAGGTGAGAATATGAAACGGGGAAACGGCGAAACGAAGACTGGGGGACTAAGGGACTGAGGGACTTTGGATATTGGTTAAACTTCCATAACTTTACCAAACTAAAGACTGAAACAAATGAAGAATAGACTCATTGCAGCAGCCTTGCTCATTTTGACGATGGCCTGCTCTACTGCCAAACCCAAAAACGAAGGCTGGGTCCAGTTGTTCAACGGGAAAGACCTGAAGGATTGGACCATCAAAATCAAAGGTTTCCCTTTGGGAGAGAATTACCTCAACACCTTCAGGGTGGAAGATAGTTTATTGAAAGTTAGGTACGATGGCTACCAGAAATTTGACGGCCATTTCGGTCATATTTTTTACAAAAATTCCTATTCCCACTATAAAATCAGGGCAGAGTACCGTTTTGTCGGTGAGCAGGCTCCAGGTGGCGCAGGATGGGCTTTTCGCAACAGCGGCATCATGATCCACGGGCAAAGTGCCAAAAGCATGGAGCTGGAACAGGATTTTCCCGTATCGATCGAAGTTCAGTTGTTGGGGGGCAATGGCAAGGATGAACGCTCTACCCTCAACCTTTGTACACCAGGTACCAACGTGGTGATGAACGGTCAGCTATGGACCCAGCATTGCACCAATTCCACTTCAAAAACCTACCATGGTGACCAGTGGGTAACCGTGGAAGTTGAAGTGCGGGGTGATTCGATCATCCGTCATACCATTGATGGACAAACGGTCCTTGAATACACCCAGCCACAACTGGATGAGCGTGATGCAAATTACCTGAAACTGCTTCCGGCCGACAAAAACAGGCTCCTCCAGAAAGGCACCATCTCGCTGCAGGCAGAGAGTCACCCCGTCGATTTCCGCAAGGTT
>CAZVTL010000353.1:0-3152 GCA_964630075.1 uncultured Tangfeifania sp. | reverse complement strand
CAAACGATCCTTCACCCAGTGGCCTGATTAGCTTGTCCCAATTCATCTCCATTGTATTTCCATTGTCGGCCCCATTGACATAAATCAGATACAAATGGGACAATGCGTTCAACAATTTCTCCTCCCATCCCACTTCGCCTTCCACTTTCAGCAAATGACAAGTATTGAAAATAATATTGTATTTTTAAATACTTTTCACAATCTGGAACTAACCCAAATTGGCAATATGAACCTTGAGATTCCCTACAACCTGGATTTCGTAAATGTTGTAGCCACCTTTCTCGAGGAGATAGAAAATAGCTCTGGTGCCGGGCGGAGCTCCTAGAGCTTTCTGATCCTGATATTCCTGAACCATACCTCACTACCGTGATCCTGCAATAGGATCAATCCCTGTTCATGAACTCCAAAACCAGGGGTATCCTTGAATTTACTGTTGGCAACACGTTCCGCAAAGTCTTTGCTGCCACGTACATAATCAGCAACTTTTTCCCCGTTTAGCCAATGCACAACATGCATGCCATAAGAGGTTACCCTGCTACTGTTCCACTCACCCACCGGTTTCGATTTTTTGTAGATAGATGGAGGATATAACTCATAGACAGCCCCATTGGTATGATAATCATTGGGCTTCATTTTCCCCTCTTTCATCCAGGGATGGGCAGCATCGTCCAGCATCTGGTATTCAATGCCCAATGCATCCTTGCCATCTTCCTTGACAAAATATTTTACCCCGCTGTTTCCGCCAGCATCGATCATTTTCCACTCCCAAACCAGGTCAAAATTGCTGTATTCCTCCCTGGAGACCAGGCTACCTCCACCACCCGAAACCAGGCATCCCTCTCTGATGCTCCAGCCTTTTGTCGGGAAATCATCTTTGTTGGCACTGCGCCATTGAGCCGGATTGGTTCCGTCAAAAAGAAGCTGCCATCCATTTTTGAGCTCTTTTTTCGTGAGGGTATTGACAGGTGCCTGTTTCTGTGCCGCACACCCAAATGAAATGGCAATGAACAATAGGAACAATAGATTACGCATAATATTCTTCAATAAAAATGAATTGTAAACAAAACGGTCATTTCTTCACCGGTGCACTGATTACTCCAAGGTATCTGCCCATCCAGTAAGGCAGCAGCCAGATATCCCCGGCACTGTGTTCGGAGGTTCCATTGCCATGGGTGCGGTCGAGGGTGAACATGTTGCCGTTGTGCCGGGAAATGGGCCTTTCATCGGGTGGCAGTACCTCCTTGATGGTTTGCTTCCTGAAATTTGGTTCCAGCTTGTCGATGTCCTTCCGGTTGCTATTGACAATGACCCAGTCTACCAAATCGATGGGATACTCTCTCAACCACCAGGCGGCCTCGTCAAGATCAAATTTATCGGTACCGGTCAGGGCCGTGAAAATGTTCCATGCCCCCTCCTTCTCCGGTCGCTCAATCTCCCAGTGGTCGATGATGGATGCTTTAAAACTTGTTTTCAGCGTGTCATTGAAAGCATACCGGTAGAGACCCCAGTATCCCAAAAAATACATCTCATCATCCGAATGGTTCCAGTCCTCCGAAAGCATCTTGCTGATTTCGTCAGCACCGGCATCTGCCATACCGATGTTGGCCATCTTTTGCATCAGATTTTCATAATAGCCATAGTTGTGCATCAAATCGAAGGCCTTCTGCCTGAAAATCTCCTTGCGGGTAAAGTGGTAAGCTGTCTGAAGCATTGCAACGATGTTGGAGGAGTTGATTTTCCTGTCTCCCACATTTTTAGGCCGTGCATTGACATAATCAGGATTCCATTTCCCCCACAGGGTCGGTTTTCCATCATAATCAATCAAATACATATCATGATCTACAATGTGCTGCATCAAAATGTCGATGAGGTGCACCGATCGTTTGGTCAGGTCGGGATCACCAATGAGTTCAGCCATAGCGCCCAACACAAAAATATGACCAATTGCCTCATCACTGCTGGTAGTTGCTTTCCAGTCCCATTCCGGATCTGAAGATTTTTGCCATCTGTCGGGATCTGAGAGCTGCTTCATCCAACCGCTTCTTTCAAAGGAACGGGAGGGAAAACCCACCAACCCATTGATGGAATAGAGCCGTTCCATCGCATCGAGTGATTCGCGGCAATTTTGCAATGCATCCGCTGATTTGGTGACTGCATACCTGAATACCTCCCCTGCCAGGTACATGGAGGTCCATAAACCATCGTTGTCAGAATCGCTGAGTCTGCCGCTGGCAATATTCCCCTTTTTCATGCCATCGAAGGAGGAGTTAAACCCGTTGCGGATGTGCCGCAATCGAACCTGCTTTCCGTAATAGTCAGCCTTTTCGGCTAGTGTCCAGCTCTTGTAGACCAGTTCAGTCAAACCCCTGTCCGTAAGAATCAATACCGATCCATTTTCTCCCGTGGCAAAATCAATGACCCTGTTTCCCGGCAGCCACCGTTCCCCATTGTAATAATTGTATTTTCCATCGGCACCCAACTGAAAGGCTCCCTCAGTCGTTCCAAACCACATCAGGCCATTGACCTCTTTCAGCGCGGTAATAGCGGTACAGGGAACCCGTTGAACCATTGCCCCGGTTTGTTTCCAGGTTACGGGATCCACCTTCAGGTATCCGTTTGAAGTTCCAATGAAAATGGTCTTCTTGTCCGCGGAAAGATCAAAACTGGTCAGTTCGTCTGCTTTAAAAACAATCTTAATAGTTTTGCCGGCAGGATCCAGCGAACAGAGCTCATGCTCTCCGAGTAACCAATAGCGGTTTCGGGAAACATCGTATCGAACGGCGAGCAAGGTGGATCCCGGAAAATCTCCCTGCCATTCAATTTTTGAGTCCTTCAACAACCTGATCTCTTTCCCATTGGATACAAGAAAGGAAAAGTCTGCACCAGCTTCCATTTGGGTGGCAGAGGGAAGCAAGTGCCTGGAAAACAGTTTTCCAGCCCAACTGTTGCTTAAAACTGCCAGGTCATCCAGAAACACAAACTGCTCCTTGTAAACCACCATATCTGTCAGCTTTTTGGCCTCCATGGGTCTGTAAGAGTGATCCTTCTCAAGTGTTCCGGGATAAAGAAACTGTCCGTCGTAAGGTTTGAATACCCCTTTGGAGGTCATAATTTTGACATCTCCATTGCGGTCACAACCAACCTTCAGCAGC
>CAZVTL010000352.1:0-3153 GCA_964630075.1 uncultured Tangfeifania sp. | reverse complement strand
ATTCTGTTTCATTGTGGTCTCTGAAGGTCATAAGATCAAAAGTATTGCTTCGATAGGTGGCATTGCCACCTTCTTTAACGGAGGCACAAAATTCCTCCACTGAATGATACAATGGGAATAGTCCGTTTAGGGTGGTCAATATAAACTTGCCTTGTGCCTTCAACGCTTTCGTAACGCTTTTTAATATCTCAAAATTCATTTCATCGGTTTCCATCAATGGAAATCCTCCTTCGCAGAGCATTATTGCAATGTCAAACTCCCTGTTAAAGGTCAAATTCCGGGCATCCTGTTGCTGAAAATCAATTTTGAGTTGATTGAGCGCCGCCTTTTCTTTAGCTCTTTTGAGTTGAGTTTCGGACAAATCAATCCCCGTAACTGAATAACCCCGTTTGGTCAGTTCGATGGTGTGTCTGCCAGTGCCACAGCCTACATCCAATATTTTTAGGGTCTTGTCATATTTTAATTCTGCCTCAATGAAATCGCACTCACCGATAGTTCCCTGAGTGAAATTTTCGCTGTCGTATTTCTGACCATAATTCTCAAACAGCGATTCATACCATTGGCTCTTGTTCATAACGTTTTTTTAGTGAATTTACTGATTTCTTTTTATGCTTATCTCCAGGAACTTGGGGAAGTAGATATCCTGGTTCTCCAGCAGCTCGCCAAAATCGAAACTGTTCACATTGTAGGTGATTGCCAGTCCTCCGCCATTCAGCTCGGGATGGGCTTTGGCAGCATACATGAAGGGTTTGGTGAAGCCTCTGTAGTCTGGCGTAAAGAAGAGGTGAAGATCGGTCCAGGGGCCCTGGAGATGATCGGCCATCCGTATTCCGATGCTGCCGGCTCCGAACCCGTGCGACTGGATTTGGAGGTATTTCTTCAGTGCAGCGTCCCAATGAACAGAATATTCGGTACCACCGATGAAGAGTGCTTCAGGAGCCGGCTCTTTGGTCTTCCGTTCTGCCCATTGCCCCTTGAACCACCACTCAGGTTTAGCCAGATTGCCGTTGCAGACATCGGCAATTTTCCAGCGCAGCAGGTAGGCTTCGTGGGTACCGGGTTCCAGTACACTGAAGGCGTAGAGATAGTTCTCATCTTTTAGTACGGCGGCAGAACCGACAATGGTGCCAAAGGTATCTGCCCCTTTCAGGTATTTCATCTTCCACCGGAAGGGTTCCTCCTGCGGATTGGCCACCAGCACTGCCACCCATCCTACCGCTTCGAAGCCGAGTCCGGTTTTTACACCCTTCATTTTTGTCAGGAAGAGGATGAGTTTCTCCCCGATCATTGCCCCGTGGCCGGTCCAGTACCAATTCTCGCCATGCTCCGGAAAGAAGGAGTGGGGATCGTTCCCGGATCTATCCCAATGGTATTGTATGGAGGCACTGTTCAGATCATATCCATGCTGGATGGCTACGCTGTTGCGGATCATTTTCGAATTTTTCCGGGAAGCAGAGGAGTCAGCGGAGATAAACCCATCGCTGAAGAGCCAGAGCACCCTTCCGTTTCCGAGGTCTACCGAAGCAGCGCCATCGGCACCAAGCCAAGCTTTGTCATTCCTGAAAAAGGAGTTGGTTTTGCCGATGGATGTGACAGTGATCCGGTATTTTGTGGTGTCCAATGGCTGACCAGGGCTGATCAATGCAAGAAATAGGGGGAGAAGCAGGGCAAATGTTTTATAGGTCATTGCAGCACATTATTTCTATCAAATATATTGCTTGTTTCCAACCTTTTGAAATTTATTCTGCACTTTTCGCAATAATTTGTTACCCGCCCTGCTATATTGGAAACTGAAACTATATGCCCTACACCAAGGAAGATTTTCTCGAAATGCGCACCAACTACCAGGGGATTCTGCACAAGGTGATCACTTTCAAATATGAGTCTAAACCTTTCACGGAGGTGCTTCACAAGGAGGAGCAGGTCATCGGATGACTGGTTGGTGCTCCTTTCGGGCTTTTTCTCTCCTACCGGGGTGCACGGGCGTTCAGGAGGTAACAGAAGGAGCAGCCCCGATTATTAAAGGATTTGCACAATCGCCTTTGCAGCAATGGATATATGTTGTCGCTAAATGGGGGTAGGTACCTGTCCGTTAATTTGTTCAGCAATGGCCTGGCCTATTTGCGGGTTTTCACCTTCGGAGAGGTGGTAGATGGTATAATCTTGCAGGTTCCATTTCTGAATGACCTGTTCAATAAATGTGTTGCGAACCGACCATATCAAATGGAGGTTGGAATGATCTAACAGCTCGTTGAGGCTGTTGGCCCAGCCTTTGTTTTCCAGTTCCAACTTCCCCACTTCGTCGATGACAACGACTTTGTGCCGGCTGTTGATTTCTGCACTTAATGCAGCAAGGCCCGCCTGCAGACCCGATGGAAGGATTGCGTAATTGCCAATGCTGCGCTGGTCCGGGTCCTTGGTGATGGTCAGGAATCGTTCTCTTTTGTTCGTGGCAATATCCAGCACATCGTATCCAATGGTTGTGTCGTTTTCCATTATCCTTGGGGAGAGGATACCGCCGATGGATATATTTTGTGTTTTCAGAAATTCAACAATTTTAGCTATTTGGGTGGTTTTGCCTTCACCTACTGCCCCTGAGATGATGAAGATTTTCCGGGAGGGCAAATGCTTCAGTTCGGCCAGCCGAAAATCAATTTGTGAGATTATTTGATAGAATATGGAGACCGGATTTTTGACAATTACTTTGAGTTCCGGTATCATTGCGATCATCCTGGGTAGGCTTTCAAAGGAGAGTTCCAATGCAAGCGGCAATTGTTTAAAGGAGGTTTTCAAAAAAAAGGCTCTGATTTTGGGATTGTACAATTCTGTTCCCAGAACAGAAAAACCCAATATAATTGTAATGGCTCTAAAGTTCATTTGTATACCGACGATTAGTCCATTTGTCAAATCTTGCGATTGAATCTTGCTTACAACAAAGGCAGTAACCATGGTTATTGCCACAAAATAGATCCAAAGTGTCGGTTTTGACAATTGGCGCAATGCACGTTTGTAGCGCATAATCCAAATGGCTACGATGACTGTGATGAATGAACTCCAAATGGTCCATGCGGTGAAATTGATCAAAACCAGGGAGGTAACCATGAGGATTAAATTGGCAAAAAGCCAGGCAATTGAATAATTGAAGGGCGTTTT
>CAZVTL010000351.1:0-3157 GCA_964630075.1 uncultured Tangfeifania sp. | reverse complement strand
GAACCCGGGGTATGCGAAGGTCAGGAGACCACCGTCCGCTGTAGCAGGCTGAAAATAGAGATACGTCGGGATCGGACGGAAAGGCACAGATGGTGAAAATTGAAATGAATGCCAGTGCCTCACTTAGAAAAAAGAGATGACTAATGATGGCAGAATTTCTTTGCTGTTCCAATTGGTATAAGAATACTTGCCATTGAAATTCTGCGAAGTATAACTACCCGAAACCAGGGTCAGCAGTGACTGGACACCCGGACCTTCCATTTGATACCATACATGATCTGCCGCTGGTTGCGGAATTTTTAATGGAACATTCTTCCCCGCCAATGCCTTGGATGAGAGGGTGACCTGATTTGTTGCAGGCCATTCCCATCTGTAATTTTCGTCTGTAGTAAAATCAGTCACCATTTTCCCATCCGGAGATACAGTAACCTTCAAGTGGAACACCAGGGAGGTCTTGTATATTGATGTAGGCGGTGAAACGATCGTCACATTGGCATTGCAAGTGGTGCCACTCCAAACCAGCGGCACATCTTTGATGACCGTCCCCTGAAAATCTGTTTCATAACTTGCAAAACCTATATTTCCCATCTCGTAGCCATAGTTGGTCACATCACGGTGGTCACCATTGAACCATATCTCAACTTTTTTGCATTTTTTCAAGACATCAACCGTGTTTGCATCCGACGAAACCTCATAATCCAGAGCACTTGCCGCGCTCTTTGCTCCTGTTGCATTGTCGAAAAGTTCGATGCTGACCGTATAGGTTCCTGCCTTCGAAAAGGTATGCACCGCTGTACTATCACTCAATTTGGTCACGGTCGCCGTACCATCCCCAAAATTCCAAACATATTTGGCAGATTTGGGAGCCATCCCATTGGTTACAGCCGTAAATTTGACCTCTTTGGTTGGTTGTCCTTTGGCTTGGTCTGCAGAAATTCTCAAAGGGATATAATATACTGTGATCCACTTAAAATCAAGAAAAATCGGAATGCGCTCAGTACTGTTGAGGTAGAGGTAAGAGGAGTTCCATCCTTTGATCGCATATCCCAGTTTATTAACTCCGGGAACCAACTTCACATACAAACCGGTAGTCAGTCCCCAGTCGGTTACACCTGGCAGCGTTTGGGTACTCTTGACCAAACCATCCGATCCGTACACAACCGCACTGATTAATTTTTTACCATTGACTGTTTTAAAAGTCACTGCATCCGGACATTCCACATAGGTGCTCAAGGTATCTTTCGTTACCGTCATGCCATCCTTCAACAACACATCCCCACCCTTGCTTTTGACCCAGATATTGTATGCAGGAAAAACATAGGGCGCCACCGTTCCAATCGTATTGTCAGTGAGTTCGCTGTATCTTTTCCCAATTTTATTCCACTCAATGACCGCTGTTTTGGCATAATAAGTTATAAACGGATAGGAATCTGAGGCTGAATTCCCATTCAGCTTGGCCATGTATGGTTTGAATTTGTCTCCTGCCATTTCGATGATTTGTCCCGTTCCCGGTACATTTGGATCACTGATGTACAACTTTCCACTGCTAACCGAAACCTGGTAGCAAATCAGGGCATGACCTGCATAAACCGGGGTTCCATCCGTATTTACCTCCTTTGTTTTAAGGTATATCGCAACAGCCTGCGGCTCTCCTGTGACAAGTATGGCACCGGCAAAAGTGAGGAATTTCTGCCGGTCATACGTTTGATTGTGGTCGATATATTTGTCGAAAAACTTTTGTACGGGGCCACCCCAATCTGTTTCGTTCTGAAGAACCGAACAAAACTTGTAACCCCTGGCATTGTCTTCCCATATTTTGGGGGTATCGCTGAATTTATTGAAAAGAGCTCCCTCTGTCGCTTTCCTTTCATAATAGTACCACATGGCTCCAATCGTTTGTCCGGCACAATGCCCATCAAAGGCGATATAAGATCCCTGGTTGATGAACTCCCAGTCATCTGTCCCTGGTTTAAAACCTGAAGCAATGATTGGCTGTCCAATCAGCACACTTTCAGCAATGGAACTGATGATGATCTTTGCACCGGTGGCAGCAGCCGATTTCGAGGCAACATTTCCGGATTTTAAACTGGCAGGTGATAAAAAATGGCGGGATAGCAGCGTGATGGCATTGGTGGTGTAGCTCTGGATCGGGATCCCCTCCAGCTTGCCGGTAGTTTCGTCGAGGAAAAATCCCAACGGTATATGACCGGCAGGAATTTTAACGGGAATGGTCAAACTCATCATTCGCTTGGCATAGCCACCATCACAGGTGATGGCAATAACCGGAGAGATGGGGTTGACGTTCGCTCCCAGCTGTTGACTCTTAATTTCAGCATACGATATGGCAATCGAAGCACTTGAACCAAATGAACCGGATGGAACGATAAGTTCCAAACCATCCACCGGTGTGTTGGGTTTTGCGATTTTAACAGTAGTCCCACCTGAGGCGATGGTACTGTTTGCAACTTCGGTATAAGTACCTGTACTAATGTTCTTTGATACGATGACCGGATCTTCCGTAGGGATGACTTCTGGATCAGCGACAGGCTCCTCTGCTTTTTTGCAGGAAAGGATGGAGAACAAAACCATCACGAGTACAACCAAAGATTTCTTCATAGCTAGGTCTTTAAGGATCTGCACCTTGTAGGTATGTAAACGAATCAGCAGGTCCAAAATGGAGCTACCCATTCGTTCAAAATCCAATGATTTTTTGTATGAGGTTAAGATAAACAATTCAATCTACCCTATCTATAGCCCATTGGAGTCATTTTCAATGCCCAACTATTTGGATACCTTTGCGTGGTTCCTACAATCCGTGGTACTCCCGGATTCAACTGTGCAAGTAACATCCTATTTTGTAGCTATATGTCAACAAAAAATATCCAAATCGGCGACCAGGTTCGCTTCATGAACGAGGTAGGGGGCGGAAAAGTGACCGCCATCCTCTCCAAAGATATGGTAAGTGTCGAAACCCAGGACGGCTTCGAAATCCCCACCTATATTAAAAACCTGATCGTCATCGAACCCGATCTCCCCTCTTCCCGTCCCTCCGTCTCTCAGTCTCTCCGTCTCTCAGTCCCTCCGTCTCTCCGTCATTCTTCCTCTAATGATTATCCCGAAGTACGAAGCAGCGGCTTCAAAGAGACCAACCAACTCA
>CAZVTL010000350.1:0-3162 GCA_964630075.1 uncultured Tangfeifania sp. | reverse complement strand
ATCAGCTACATGGGCGATATCACCATCCGCACCGGCCGCAAGGTAATCTGGGATCCAATGAAAGGTGAAGTGGTTGGTGATCCTGAAGCCACAAAACTGTATACCAGGGAGATGAGAGCGCCTTACAACATTTAAACCTGACAGGTTAGGAACCTGTCAGGTCTGCAACCTGTCAGGTTTGTTTAGGTTAATCGATTCTATCTGCGTTGGCCATCGCATCGTCAAACTCCCCCTCCCACCGGGCTATCACGGTAGTGGCCAGACAGTTTCAAATGACATTGACCCCCGTTCGGGCCATATCGAGCAATACATCGATGCCAAGAATAATCATTACCGGCTCGACAGGTAGTCCAAAAGTGGTGACTGTACCCAAGAGTATTACAAAGGAGGCCCTCGAAACTCCGGCAACCCCCTTGCTGGTGAGCATCAGGGTCAGCGCAATCGCAAGCTGCTTTTCGAGGGAAAGTTCAATTCCTGCAGCCTGGGCAACGAAGACGGCAGCCAGCGAAAGATAAAGGGTTGAACCATCCAGGTTGAAGCTGTAACCTGTCGGGATCACGAAGGAGACAATTTTCCGGGGTACGCCAAAAGCCTCCATCGATTCCATCGCCGAAGGCAAAGCCGATTCTGAATTGGCCGTAGCGAAGGCAATCGAGGCAGGTTTGGATACAGCGCCCATAAATTTCATGACGGGTATCCTGAAGAGCAGTGCAATGGGAAGCAACACCAGCACCAGAAAGGCAATCAAGGCTACATACAGCGTTGCAAGCAGTTTTAAAAGCGTAAAAAGCACGTCGGTTCCCATGTGGCCAATTGTGTAGGCGATAGAGGCAAAGACTGCAACAGGTGCAAAATACATCACAATTCCGGTGAATTTAAACATCACCTCTGTCAAACTTGAGGTGAGCTTCAGCATGGGTGATTTGTATTTCTCACCCAGCATGGAGAGTGCAATTCCAAATATAATGCTGAAGATGACAATCTGGAGGATATTCCCTTCTGCAATGGCCTTGGCAATGTTCTCCGGAAAAATATGCAGGATAAATTCCTGGGTCGTTTGCATCTTGCCAGCAACAACAGGTAGGTTTCCTGGTAAGGCAGAGAGATTGATGCCCACTCCTGCCTTTGAAATATTGATGGCTATCAATCCGATGAACAACGCAAGCGTCGATGCGACTTCAAAATAGAGCAATGACTTCCAGCCCATTCTGCCAACCTGCTTCAGATCCGTATGTCCCGCGATGCCATTCACCAGGGTGGCAAACAAAAGGGGGGCTATGATGGTCTTGATCATCCGGAGAAAGATCTCACTCAGGAACTGAAGGGAGCCGGCTATCCGCGGAAGATCATATCCAAACTCCGCTCCTGCAACCAATCCCAGTAAAATCCAGATCGTGAGGGATTTTTTCCGCCAGGCAAGCAAGGTAAAAGCGACAATCGTCAGAACTCTGCTCGCTGTCAGCAACCCACTGCCAATGGCCAACAAATCAAATATTTTCAGAAAGGAGAGCAGTGCCGTGACCGTTAATGTTCCGACCATCAACCACGAAACCCAATGAAGGGAATTGAATTGTTTAAATTTATTTTCCAAGGTGTTAATTTTTCAAATAGGATGATTAGTTACCAAAGATAAGGATTTCTACTCTTCCACAAATCCTGGATAAATTGACTTCCTGGACGCTTTAAAATGTGCCAGCCACTTGAATATCAATCAATTTTTACATTGCTCCATTTGACCGGTGGCTGCAATACATGCGCCTGACCTGGCAACTACCTCCGGCTTCCCCACCCATTTAAAGGTTCCATACTATTGCTGCGGGTTATAACATCCCTCCGCAATTTTCGTAAAGAAGGTGTATTTTCGCACCTTTACCCAAAATTTGCAAATGGATTTCAGCAACCTATCACGATACAAACCAAAAATGGAATACCGCCGTTTTGGCAAAACCAACAAAATGGTTAGCGTCATTACCCTTGGCGGTATGCGTTACAAGCATTCGGGGTCAGAGCCCAGGGATCTCATACCTCCGGAGACGCTGGCACAATGCCGGGATACGGTTGCCAGAGCCCTTTCCCAGGGCATCAACCTGATAGAAACTGCCTGGGGATATGGCAAGAGTGAACATGTTTATGGACGCGTACTGAATGATGAACTCAAAGTGGATCGCAAATCCTACCTGCTCATGACCAAGGGAAATCCAAAAACGGCTGAGGAGATGCGGAAGATGGTCTATTTGCAACTAAAGGCACTCAAGACAGACTACCTCGACTTTTATGCATGGCATGGGATCAATACGCTGGGGCTACTATCTACAGCTTGTGCACCGGGCGGACCGGTGGTGGAGTTGTTGAAGATGAAACAAGAGGGAATCATCGGGGCAGTCGGTTTCAGTACCCATGCACCGCTGGAAGTAATCCTGAAGGCAATTGAAACAGATCTCTTTGATTTTGTCAATCTGCACTACTACTATTTTTTCCAAAGGAACAAAGCAGCCATTGACCTGGCGGCCTCAAAGGACATGGGAGTCTTTATCATCTCCCCCAATGACAAGGGTGGCCAGTTGTACAAAGCACCCCGGAAATTGAAAGAGCTGACTGCCCCACTCGAGCCCCTGCAGTGGAATGCCAGGTATTGTTTGGGGCATGCTTCCATACATACGCTGACATTCGGCCTACCCGTGACGGCACAATTTGACCAGCTTAACGGTATTTTCCCGGCTTCAACACCGATGTCGGCTGAAGATCAAAATATCCAGCATTTGCTGGACAGCCAGCGAGAACAGGTTCCATTTGCCGATTTTGACCCTTACTGCATGGAGAATGATCCGTCAGGTATAAACATTCCGGAGATCCTGCGCTTCAGGATCCTTTGGAAAGGTTATGACATGAAAGAGTTTGGCCTTTACCGGTACAACATGTTTCAGGAAAAAGACCATTGGTTCCCGGGTGTGTTCCCGACAGCAGAGAATCTGAAAAAAATTGATCTGACCAGCTGCCCGAATGGAATTCCACTGGCAGATCTTATCCTGGAAACACACCATGAACTCTACCGTCCCAGGTAAAAAGGAAATTGCGCTGATTTGTTTAATGAATTCAGAGGTTTATAGGTTTCAAACATTTCAAACATTTCAAACATTTCAAACATTTCAAACATTTCAAACA
>CAZVTL010000349.1:0-3179 GCA_964630075.1 uncultured Tangfeifania sp. | reverse complement strand
TTGGTTGAGTTGAACGCATTGCAGTCCAAATAATTTTTATATTTGCCGACTCAATAGGGATTAGCTCAGTTGGCTAGAGCGTCCCGATTGGAATCGGGAAGGTCATCGGTTCGATTCCTAAAATTGAGGTGTTATTATTGGGGGATTAGCTCAGTTGGCTAGAGCGTTTGACTGGCAGTCAAAAGGTCATCGGTTCGATTCCGATATTCTCCACCTGAAAGTCAGAGAGTTACACAGATTTGTGTAGCTCTTTTTTTATGCCGCTATTTGATGTCTGACGCATATCGACTGCTTGACAAGGGCTGCTGTTGGAATTGTCCATCAACATCAGGCAGAACCCTCATTCAGTTTGAGTTGGAAAACTGGCTCGGAGCCAGGGTGAGCTCCCTGATCATCCCCTGATCTTTTGAATGAATTTTATGTTAAATTTATTGGGCAAATCAGGCGATCAAAATTTCAGACTTGTACAACGCGTTTTCTCCCTATGAAGTCTCTCTTTCTTATCATCCTGCCATTGCTGCTTTGCCTGGAGCTCACCACTGCCTGGTCACAGCCGAACCTCTTCACTCCCAAAGGAATTGGTGGCGGAGGGGCCATGTTCTTCCCGAAAATCAATCCTTCCAACGACAACGAATTCTATGTGAGCTGCGACATGAGCGAGTTGTTTCACAGTACCGACTTCGGGAAGTCCTATTCCCAGGTTCATTTCTCCAAACTGCAGGTATTCAACACCTCCACCTACGAATATACCAACAACAGCAACATTGCCTATTGCAACTTCAACGATGGCAATTCAGGTTTCCCGGTAAAGACCACCGATGGAGGCAACTCCTGGAAAGCCTTGCCCGGCTATTCGGTTGCCAATTATGGAAATGTATACCGGATGGCTGCCAATTACAACAATCCCGGCCAATTGCTGATTGGTGCCTATGGCGATATCCTGTTTTCGGGTGATGGCGGCACCACCTTCAAGCTGGTCAAACATGCCGCAAGCAACGGAGCCGGTTTGATCATGGGTGGCGTATTTTGGGATGGCAACAATATTTACATCGGCACCAATGATGGTTTGCTAAAGTCTTCGGATGCGGGCACCACCTTCAATATTCAAAATTGTACGGGAATCCCTGCAGGACAGGTCATCTGGAACTTTGCAGGGGCAAAAAGCGGTAACAAGAGCAGATTTACCTGCATTACCGCCAATGTTTCGGGCACTTACAATGGCATCATGCCCTGGGACTACAACAACTTCGCCAAAGGAATCTATACCATGGATGATGACAACGGAACCTGGATCCCCAGGTCTGCGGGTATCAATTTTGCCAACGACTTTGTCATGTACGCAGGAATGGCCGAAAATGACATCAATACCATCTACCTGGGCGGTCACGACAGTGCCTTGAGCGCCCCGTTGGTATACCGGTCGACCAACGGAGGTGCAGCCTGGTCAAAGGTCTTCCGGACCACCAACAACCAGAATATCATCACCGGATGGGAAGGAGCAGGAGGAGACAAGGCCTGGAGCTGGAGTGAAACCTGCTTCGGTGTTAGCGTGGCACCGAATAATGCCAAAAAAGTCCTTTTTGGTACCTACGGACATATTGAATCGACCTCTGACGGGGGAGATACCTGGATACAGGCCTACGTAAGCAGTACCGACCAGCATCCGGCTTCAAATACTACGCCTGCCAAACAATCCTACTCCAGCATCGGACTCGAAAATACCACCTGCTGGCAGGTACACTGGATCGATGCCACTAAGATGATGGCCTGTTTCAGCGACATTGGCGCCATCAGAAGCGTGGATGGGGGCAACAAATGGAGTTTCAACTACAACGGATTCAGTGTAAACTCCCTGTATCGCCTGGTCAAAACAAACAATGGCAATCTCTATGGTGCCTGCTCCAACATTCATGACCTCTATCAAAGCACCCGGTTGGCAGATGCCCAGCTGGATGCTGCCGATGGCAACGGGAAAATCGTCCTTTCAACAGACAATGGTGCCAACTGGTCCACCCTTCATAGTTTTGGTCACCCGGTCTTCTGGTTGGCCAGTGATCCAAACAATCCGGAAAGAATGTATGCCTCGGTCGTCCATTTTGGCGGAACACAAGGGTCTCAGACGGGTGGTATCTATACCACCAATAACCTGTCATCGGGGGCATCCTCCACCTGGACAAAATTACCCAACCCTCCAAGGACGGAGGGTCATCCCGCCTGCATACTCGTTCTGAAAGACGGGAAAATGGTGTGCACTTTCTCCGGAAGAAGATCGGCTGCCGGTTTCACTGCCAGCTCCGGTGTATTTCTATACAATCCGGTCACCAATTCATGGAGCGATGTTAGTCACGCCGGAATGCTGTACTGGTCCAAAGACATCATCCCGGATCCTTCCGACCCTGCTCAAAACAGCTGGTATGTCTGCGTTTTCAGTGGCTGGGGAGGAGCCTCCAGCGCATTGGGAGGGTTGTACAAAACTACCGACAGGGGGAAGAGCTGGACGAAACTGACGGGCAGTCAGTTCGACAGGGTAAGCTCCCTGACGTTTCATCCGCAAGATCCCAACCAGGCCTATTTAACAACAGAGACACAGGGGCTTTGGAAAAGCGCCAATATGAATTCGACAACCCCAACCTGGACGCCGGTGGATAGTTATCCGTTTCGGCAGCCGGAAAGGGTCTTCTTTACCCCCTTCAACCTGGATGAGATGTGGGTGACCAGTTTTGGCAACGGAATGAAGATGGGGACCATGCTTACCGTTGGCATCAATGAGGTATTTAAGAATAATGCTGAAATTACTGTCTATCCCAATCCGATAGCAGAAACTGCCTTTTTCACCAACAAAGATCCGAATAACCTGGTCATTCAGGTCAATGTCTATGACCTGGTTGGCAGGTTGTTGATTTCAAACGCAATTGTGAACAATTCGATTAATACCTCTTCCCTCTCTTCAGGGATCTATGTGATGGAGTTCATTTTAAAGGACCGATCCAGGGTTTACAGGAAGGTGGTGAAATGAGTACATGGGTTATTTGGGCCTGATTTGAAAGATCGCTTTTGAGGTTAAGCAGCACTTGGCCACACCGGAAAAATAGCCCACTCTGCAATGCATCAATGATTACTTAAAAACTTTCACGAAATTGAAATAGGAAATTCCCTGATTGTCAATTGGTCATCGGTTC
>CAZVTL010000348.1:0-3232 GCA_964630075.1 uncultured Tangfeifania sp. | reverse complement strand
TTTGTGACATGGTAGAAAAGGCCAGCACCCTTTTGATATCTGTTTGTGTGAGTGCAATGACGGCCGCAAAAAGGGAGGTAAAGGCACCTACCCAGGCTACCACCTCGAGTGCCACCGGACCTCCCAGCGCATAGACCGGGAAGAGTCGTGCAACCAGGTAAACACCTGCAACCACCATCGTGGCGGCGTGGATCAATGCAGAAACCGGAGTCGGACCTTCCATGGCATCCGGCAGCCAGATGTGGAGCGGGAACATGGCCGATTTACCGGCACCCCCGATAAAGATGAAGATCAGGGCCCAGGTAATTACGGAGAGTCCCATAAAGACTGCACCTCCGGTTGAGGCAATGGCAAGACCTTTTGGATCTGTCAACGTTTGGAAGTCAAATGTTCCGGTATTGAAGGAGAGTATCAGGATACCGATCAGGAATCCAAGGTCGGCAAACCTGGTCACGATAAATGCTTTTTTTGCGGCAGAAAAAGCACTTGGCTTTTCATAGTAGTAACCAATCAGCAGGAAAGAGGAGACACCTACCAATTCCCAAAAGATGTACATCTGAAAAAGGTTGGTAGCCAATACCAGTCCCAGCATGGAGAAGCTGAACAAGGAGAGAAATGCATAAAAGCGGGCAAAACCGCGTTCACCTTCCATGTATCCCAGACTGTAGATGTGCACCATGAAGGAGACCGTTGTAATTACGACCAGCATCATTACAGAGATTGGATCGATCAATACCCCCAAATTGATGGTTAGCTTGTCGGTCAGGTGCAGCCAGGTTATTTCGAAGGCCTTTAGTGATGTATAGGCTGCTCCGTGAACATGGTCAGCGATGAAATACTTATAAGCTGTATAGTAGGAGAGGAAGGTGGCAATGCCCAATCCTGCAGTACCAATCAAACCACCCAGTTTCCCTTTCAGTTTGTCTTCGGCCATTCCGACGAAGAGAAAAACAAAGAAAGGAATGAGTGGAATCAACAATGTATATGCGTAACTATTCATATCGTTCGTTTTCTAAACAGTTGGTGGTTCAAAGTTTCATTTGGTCAAGGTTCTCCACATCAATCGATTTGAAGTTGCGGTAGATGTTGATGATAATGGCAATTGCCACTGCAGCCTCCGATGCTGCGACCGCAATCACGATCAGGCTGAAAAAATGGCCGTGAAGCAGGTTGGGATAGAGAAATTTGTTGAAAACCACAAAATTAATATTCACTGAATTGAGAATCAATTCGATCGACATCAACATGGTAATCAGATTTCTTCTGGTCAGGAAACCGTAGATGCCAATGAAGAACATCAGGGTACTGATTACAAGAAATGAGTTAAGTGGGATATTGTCTATCATGATTTGGATGAATTATCAGGATTAATTTTGGGTTGATTGTCAGTGCCGGCCAGATTTTTCTCTTTTTTCGCCAAGACGATCGCCCCGACCATGGCTGCCAGCAGCAGGATGGAGATTACCTCGAAAGGAAGGGCAAATCCATCCCTGCCATACGATACGAGGGCTCGTCCCACATTTTGCACATTGGCTTCAACAGCGGGTGAAGCAGATGGTGTAAAGGCAAATTTAAAGATGGTCAAAATGGTCAGTACAGCGCCTGCTGCTACGGCCAGTGCGGAGAAGATCTGCTGCTTCACCGGTGCAACAACCGCCTTTTCACTGACGTGGCTGGTGAGCAGAATCGAGAAGATGATCAATACAATGATGCCTCCTGCATAAACTGTCAATTGAACGGCAGCCAGGAAGTTGTAGTTCAGCATGAAATAGATGCCGGCCGTTGAGACCAGCACGAATAGCAAATAGACAGCTGATCTGAGGATTCTGCGACTGGTGACGGTTAATACGGAGAATGTCAGAATTGAACCGGCAAACAGGTAGAACATGATATCGTTGAGCGTCATAACTAATATTTTTTGTTGCAGTTGATTACTCTTTCACTCCCTGGGCAATTTTTGACCCCGGCTGGTTCAGCACTTTGGTCAGTTTCGAACGATCCCATACGGCATGCTCAAAATTCTGACCCATTACGATGGCACCGGTCGGACAAGCTTTGATACAAAGGTTGCAGAGCGTGCACATGCCGAGATGGTAAATGTGCTGGTCGATGGCCCGTTTTTTCTTGCCCTCTTCCGTCAGCTCCATTTTGCTGATGATTTCGATGGAGCCATTGGGGCAGTTGATTTCGCAAATTCCGCAACCTGTGCAGAGGTGTTCGTTGTTTTCGTTGTGGGTCATGATGACTTCCCCACGGAAACGTTCAAACATCTTCAGGGTATCCCGGTTTTCGGGATATTGCTGTGTGACGTTGTTCCAGGGGGTAAAAACATACTTTCCGGTAATTCTCATACCCGTCAGAAGTGTTCCTACTCCTTTGAAAACGGTACTTATATATTGAAATAGCGCGCTCATATAGCTATAATTTTACAGATGGAATTTGGTTAATACGACCAGGCTCATCAGCAGGATATTGATCAGGTTGATGGGCAACAGGTACTTCCACTCGAGGGTCAGGATCTGGTCGACCCTCAAACGGGGGAATGTCCATTTGAACCACATGATGAGGAAGATGACCCCCAATACTTTGATGAAGAACCATGCCAGTGGCGGGATGAAATCCATGACGACATTGAAGGATTCGAAGGAGCCAAAATGAAGTGGCATCCATCCACCCAGAAATACGGTGGTAGCCATGGCGGCTACAATAAACATATTGATGTATTCAGCCAGGAAGAAAAAGGCGAATTTGATACCCGAATACTCGGTGTGGAAGCCGGCGGTAAGCTCCGACTCCGCTTCTGCGAGGTCGAAAGGACCTCGGTTGGTCTCTGCAGTACCCGCGATCAGAAAAATCACAAAGGCAATCAGCGCCGGTATGTGCCCTTTGAAAATAAACCAGGCATCCCGTTGGCTTTCAACTATCACAGAAAGCTGCATGGATCCTGCCAGAATGATGATGGTAACCAGGGAGAGCGAGACAGACAACTCATAACTAAGGATCTGTGCGCCGCTGCGCATGGCTCCGATCAGGGAGTATTTGTTGTTGCTCGACCATCCGGCAATCAGGATGCCAATTACACCTACAGAGGAGACCGCTGTTACATAGAAAATGCCGATGTCGAAATCGAGGGTTTGTAAACCTTTGGCAAAGGGAAGTACTGCCATGGCCAGGAAAGTGGCGATCATGACGATGAAAGGTGCCAGGTTGTAGAGAAACCGGTCTGCACTCT
>CAZVTL010000347.1:0-3313 GCA_964630075.1 uncultured Tangfeifania sp. | reverse complement strand
CAGGCTTCGACAACATAGGCACCGTTGGCCGGCTGTTGTGCCTCCTCCTGCCTGTTGGTGGCAGCAGGCAGATCTTTGATATTCTGACGTGAGAGAATAAGGGCGGTGGGTGTGGTTGTATTTTCGAGGGCAATTTGCCATGCAACCGTGGTTTCACTTGCATCAGCAGGCCTCAGAACCAGAACGGAGTTGTCGCCATGGTGGTTTTTGAGTTGCTCCATCAGACGAAGCTGGGCTTCATGCTCAACCGGTTGGTGCGTTGGTCCATCCTCTCCTACACGGAAGGCATCGTGGGTCCAGACAAATTTAACTGGCAGCTGCATCAGTGCAGACATCCGAAGGGCAGGTTTCATGTAATCCGAGAAGACGAAGAAAGTCCCGCAAACTGGAATTACACCACCATGCAGCGCCATTCCATTCATAACGCAAGCCATTGTTAACTCGCATACTCCAGCCTGAAGGAAAGCACCGGAAAAGTCGCCATTGGCAAAGGCATGGCTATTGTTCAGGAAACCATCTGTCTTGTCTGAATTGGATAGGTCGGCAGAGGAGACAATCATGTTCTCCACCCCCTTTGCATAAGCTGCCAATACGGTAGCGGATGCATTTCTTGTGGCAGCACCTGGTTTCTGGTTGATTTTGGAATAATCAAATCCAGCTACCTCCCCGGATAGGAAGCTTTCGAGTTTTGCTTCCAGTTCTGGATTGGCGGCTGCCCATTTGTCCTCTTCTTCATTTTTTGCATCTGCCCACTTGAGCAGGCATTCCTTTCTGGCAGCATAGAGCGTTGCCACTTCCGGGAAAATAACAAACGGGTTTTCAGGATCACCTCCCAAATTGGCAATGGTCTTTTTGAAAGAGGCACCTGCATGGGAAAGTGGTTGTCCATGTGTAGCGCATTGACGTTCAAAATTTGTACCATCCTCCTTTACCGCACCTTTTCCCATGATGGTCTTTCCAATAATTAAGGTCGGACGTTTTTGCTCTGACTGGGCAGCCTTTAGTGCTGCACGAATGGCATCCGGATCATTGCCATTGATGGTGGTAACATTCCAACCCCAGGCTTTGTATTTGGCTTCCGTATCTTCAGAGGTCACTGAACTGGTTTCAGTAGACAATTGAATATCGTTTGAATCGTAAAACATGATCAGGTTGTTCAATCCCAAATGTCCGGCCAGCCTGCCAGCACCCTGAGAAATCTCTTCCTGGACTCCTCCATCAGAGATAAAAGTATAGGTTTTGTGGGCCATCCACTCCCCAAAACGGGCGACCATGAACCGCTCAGCAATAGCTGCTCCTACGGCCATGGCATGTCCCTGGCCCAATGGACCGGAGGTATTCTCGATACCACGTTCCACATCAACTTCCGGGTGCCCCGGTGTTACCGAACCCCATTGACGGAAATTCTTCAGGTCGTCCATGGTAAAATTACCACCCAACGATAGCACTGAGTACAACATCGGTGACATGTGCCCTGGATCCAGAAAAAACCTGTCACGGAACGGCCAGGTTAAATCGGCCGGATCATAATTTAAAAACTCTGAGTAGAGAATATTGATAAAGTCTGCTCCGCCCATGGCGCCTCCAGGGTGACCAGAATTGGATTTTTCAACCATCGCTGCCGAAAGAATCCGAATGTTATCTGCTGCTTTATTGGCAATAGTATTGTTCATACGTAAAGAATATGTTTTTAAAGGTCTGGTGGAATACCCAATTCTTACATTTCCGGTAGGTACAAATGTCTCTTGTAGGTATTTCCTGGTGTATATTTGAAAATTAAAACTATTGGATCACTCTAACCATCAAAATGCCTTCAATGGTCTCTATTTTCTGCTTTACCTGCTCCGGCAATTCGCTGTGGTCGGTATCGATGATATTGTAGGCAATCTCATTCTTGTTGCGGTTCAACATGTTTGCGATATTAATCCCATCCTGTGCCAGAATTGCTGTAATTTGACTAACCATATTTGGGATATTCCTGTTGGCAATGATCAACCTTGCACAGCAGGTCCGATCCATTGATGCTGCAGGAAAATTGACTGAATTACGAATATTTCCATTCTCCAGGAAATCAATTAGCTGATTGGCACCCATAATGGCACAATTTACTTCAGACTCGTTGGTCGATGCTCCAAGGTGGGGAATCGGGATTACACCGGGCACACCAAGTAGGGAAGCATCCGGAAAATCTGTCACGTAGCAAGCGACTTTCTTGCGTTCAATTCCGGCGATGATATCCGCGTTGCACACCAATTCGCCCCTGGCAAAATTCAATATTTTTACTCCATCCTTCATTACGGCAATCTTATCAGAATTGATCAGTTCCCGGGTAGCCCCCATCAAAGGAACATGCAGTGTGATAAAATCAGCCTGTGACAGACATCCCTCGATACTTTCTGACCTTACAATGCTCTGATCAAGTTTCCAGGCATGGTCCACTGTAATAAAAGGGTCGAAACCAATCACCTTCATCCCCAAAGACTTGGCAACATTGGCGACAAGCACACCGATGTCACCCAACCCAATGATGGCCAGGGTTTTTCCCCGCAACTCAATTCCGCCAAAGGCTGCCTTGCCCTTCTCTACCAGTGCAGGTACTTTATCACCTTCAGCTTTCAAAGTCTGCGCCCAAGCGATTCCTCCGGTAATGTCCCTTGATGCAAGCAACATTCCGGCTATAACCAGTTCTTTGACTGCATTGGCGTTTGCACCCGGGGTGTTGAAGACTACTATTCCCTTGTCGGTACAACGATCTATGGGGATGTTGTTTACACCGGCTCCAGCTCTGGCAACTGCCTTGAGGGTTGCTGGAAGTACCATCTCATGCATTGAAAAACTCCGTAAAAGAATGGCATCAGGATTAGGTAGCTCACTGGCAATCTCATACTTAGACAGCGGAAAAACCTGCAGACCTTCATGGTCAATCTTGTTCAGTGTTTGAATTTTTAACATCTTGGTGATTTTTTTAGATAGACGATTAATTGTAGCAAATATCACTATTATTGGTGCATCAAGCATCAAAAGCTTTGCAATTTTAACGTTAAATTCAAATATAGAGGAAGTTCAAAATGAATCGAACCCTCTCATCCGGATTTACCAGTGGTAAGTTAACAATTTTATAGCCATATTTCAAATAGGCTGCCAATATATAATCGTGAATTTTCGATGCTTCACTGAAATGCTCCTGTCTGATGTCATCCATTCCATAGATCGCTTTCCAGGGTGGTGTGACAAATACTACCGAGGCATAGCGATGCTTGTCAACAAGCCCCTCAATGAAATCAGAAGGGTTCTTTTTCTTGTACCAAGAGTA
>CAZVTL010000346.1:0-3343 GCA_964630075.1 uncultured Tangfeifania sp. | reverse complement strand
AAAGTTATGGACTCCAATTATTCGCACCAAAATTTGAAGTGAAGTAAAATGTTTTACCGACTCATTAATGGAACATTTGCTGCGAAAATGAACCACGAAGCGAAGTACTTTAGTCAATTTAGCTCACTCTAGTCACTTTAGTTCACTTTGAAAAAACTCTTGCCATTTTAAATTATAGCAATAACTTTACTGAAAAATTGGTCAATGAACATTATCATTAAAACCTCGGAACAGATCGAAGGAATCCGGAAAAGTTCAAAGCTTGCCGGTGATACTTTAAAATATATCGAACCATTTGTCAAGGAGGGTGTTTCCACAGAATATCTGGATAGCCTGATCCATCAGTACATGGTTGAGAAGGGTGCGATCCCGGCTACGCTGGATTACAATGGCTTTCCCAAATCATGTTGTATATCTTTGAATGAAGTGGTTTGCCATGGCATTCCTTCTTCCCGGACAGTGCTGAAAAACGGTGATATCCTGAATGTGGATGTTACCACCATCTTGGACGGGTATTATGGAGATACCAGCAAAATGTTTGTGGTAGGCAGCTGTTCACCGGAGGCAGAGAAATTAATCAAAGCGACCAAACAGTGTCTGAATCTGGGTATACAGCAAGTTTCCCCGGGAAATTATTTTGGGAACATTGGCTATTTCATCAACAGGTATGCCGTTTCCCAGGGATTCAGCGTGGTGTACGAGTTCTGCGGACATGGAGTTGGTATCGATTTTCACGAAGATCCCCAGGTGGATCATGCAGCCAGAAAGAATAGTGGTCCGAAGATGAAGCCAGGCATGATTTTTACCATTGAACCCATGATCAATGAGGGGAAACCCAGGGTAAAGGTGGATCAGCTGGATGGTTGGACAGCCCGTACAGTTGACGACAAACTCTCTGCACAGTTTGAACACACCCTGCTTGTCACAGAGACAGGATGTGAGGTACTTACGGATGTTTCAGGGGAGTATCCGATTACCTGAATTGGTTTTTTTAGTTTGAAATGTTTGAAGGGTTTGAAATGTTGCTGTCAACAACTTTTCAAACCCTTCAAACATTATAAGCCCTTCAAACAAATCTATTTGTTTTGCTTGTGCGCAATCTTCTCAAGTTTGTTGAGGTCTTCGATTTTAAAGTTGCCATAAAATGAAATCAACATGGCAGAATTGCTCGAATCCCCTTTGTTTCCAACAACAATGTGGCATTCTGTCACGTTTTTACCACTTCCTTCCACAAAGAAATCTGCATCATCGTTTGGTTTTTCATCTTTGGGGTGAACCTGTTCATAGCGAAGAGCAGTAAGCTCTTTGGAGATTGCGGTCGAGAAATCTTTCATTTTGCCTTTCTCTTCATTGTAGATCATGATCTTAAATTCCTTAAAATCCCCCGTGATTTTCTTCCCCTCTTCATCCAGATTGAGGTTCATGGCATCGATCATCGATTTGGAGAAAGAGAAGTAGGTAAAACCCTCCTCGTTGGAATACCGGTCGTAGATTTTCTGCGATTTTGTTTGCCCGAATCCGGACAAAAAGGAAATTAGCATGGCAACAAGAATGCCGATACGGTAGAATAGGCTCATCTTACTATTTTTTAGTGGATTTAACATTCGGAACAGCGCGGTTTACCAGGGTAAGTCCTTCCGGCTTCATGGTCCAGTATTTGTTGACCATCTCCTCATCATAGGTGTCGGTTGTATTGCTTACATCACTCAAAATGGTTTTTAAGGATTCATCGAGGTAGATTGTCTTGCCAACAGGGATGCACATTTTAACGCTGACACGCTGATTTCTCCAGGCTTTCGGAAGCAAATAGGCCTTCGGAATGTTTATCAGAGAATCTTTAATCTGGTAATTGTAATTGATCTCCTCTGCGTTCTGCTTTGCATTGCTGATGTTCAATCCCCTTGATGTTTTGTTGATGACAAAATCAAAATCATTGGTATCGCACATTTCAATTTTGAGTTTTGGGATGCCAATCATCACATCTTGACCGTTGAGGGTTCCTATCCTGAAATTCTCGAAGTTAAAGTCTGGGTCGATCAATTGATCCAGATCAGCATCATTTAATCCTTGTTTGGCGGTCAAATAGAGGGTGTCCGAGGTCGATTTGATTTGCTCGTGGTGTGAAACGGTGGACTGCTTGCTGAACTGGCCCAATGTCCTGCTTCCACTAAAAAGTAGGATCAGAATTCCTATGATGAACAGTCCTGCAAAGGCTGAACCAAAAATATGGTTGCTTGATTTGATCCTGAAGATCATTTAATTCCTGCATAGATGAGCATGATCAGGGGTATTCCAATGACCAGCATGATCCCAATGGTCATCCAGGTAATGGATGCTCCCGGAACGTGCAGAAAGTCCATAAAATTAATTCCATGGTTGAAGGGAAATAGTCCCAGTACGGTATGTGAAGCAAAGAGGACCGCAAACAGGGTTATCAGTGCGACTACCCCCACAATCAGGAAGGGAATACCCAGAATAACCAGGAGGATCGTGCCAAGGATCTTTAAAACAGCAACCAGGGTATTCCCGACTTCATTTACACCATTTCTGCCGTGTGCATAAGCAGGAGAGCTGCGGTAGTTGCGGAAATTTTCCCTTACGTCCTGCATCTCCTCCTTGATCGATTTGGAAATATTGTCAATATTTACCACTTCTCCTTTCATCTCCAGTCGTTGTGCTGTACTGGATGCTTTTGGTACGACAATCCATAAAATCAGGTAGGCCAGTACACCACTTCCACCCACAAAAAAGATCAATACAAAGATGATTCGAATGATGACAGGATCCATGGAGAAGTAGGCACCCAACCCACTACAAACACCTCCCAGGACTTTGTCTTCCGGATCCCGGTAGAGTCTTCTGCCTCCGGTATGGTAAAATTTCTTACCTGAAATGTGGTTTTTTTCCTCTTCTTCGTTGGAGATGGCCTCCGGTGTACCCATGATCACAATCACCTCTTCTACATTGGCTAGATTGATGACCTCTCCGCCATTTTTGATTTTTTCGTTAAAGATCTCGGCAATCCGTGCTTCGATATCTTCGACAATCTCTTTGGCATCGCCGTCATTTCCGAAATGGCTGTTGATTTTGTTCAAATAATTGTAGAGCTTTTCATATGCATCATCATCGATGTGGAAAACAGATCCGCTCAGGTTGATGGTTAATGTCTTTTTCATTTTCTTGATGTTTATCTTATTTTTTAATATTTCAATCTTTAAGTATTGTTACGACAGTTAGCCTTTGCGGCTACCCTTACCTTTATTCTTTATCCTTTGCCTTCAATTGCTGGATGGCATCTACCAATTCGGACCAGGAGATTTCCAGTTCTGACAGAAACGTTTTG
>CAZVTL010000345.1:0-3361 GCA_964630075.1 uncultured Tangfeifania sp. | reverse complement strand
AACCTTTCCCAACAACCCTGTTCCGCTGGTCCCTGCCAAAACTCCGGTACTCATCCCACTCAATTTCGAGCTCCGGTTCAACCAGATCCGCAAAATGGGGAATGAATTTGAGGTATTTGATGGTGAGTCCGCGGGCAAGCCATTGTTGCTCATAATAGGTTTTTATGCCCATGATTCCATCCGTGAATTCTGATGCATAGAGGTCATCTGTTTCTGCCTCTACCACGAAATGGTTGAGATGTACAAGTGCCGAGGTATATTTGAAAAGGAAGTTGCTGTCGGTTTTGAGATGTACCACGCCTCCCGGTTTCATAATTTTGCCATAATGGGAGAGCAGTTTGGTGCTGGTGAGTCGTTTGCGTTCCTTTTTCATTTGCGGGTCCGGAAAGGTGATCCAGATTTCGCTGATCTCCTGTGGTCCAAAGAAGGAGGGGAGCAGTTCGACATAGGTACGCAGGAATCCGGCATTTTTCAAACCATTTTCGAAGGCTGCCGTGGCACCGGACCAGATCCTTGCCCCCTTGATGTCTATGCCGATGAAGTTTTTATCCGGGAAGTGCGCTGCAAGTCCGACCGTATATTCTCCTTTCCCGCATCCCAGCTCCAGAACGATGGGATTGTTGTTTCCAAAGAAGGCCTGGCTCCAGTTGCCTTTGAGGAAATAGGGAGCCTTTTGCAATTCTGCAAAGGTGACCTCCACCACATTGGGCAATGCATGTACCTCGGCAAATTTTGCAAGTTTGTTCTTACTCATCGATAAAAATGTGGTAATTGGAAATGTGGAGATTAACAGGAGGTAATTTTTCGATGGCACAAAACCCTTTCAGTTTACACGGTCGAGCGTGATTCCGAAATCACGGATTCCGGTCAGGATACCATCTTCTGTCCGCATCCCCTGTCTGACTTCAAACCGGTAATATCCTGCAGCGTGGAAAATGGTGGTCTGTTTGTAGGGATATTTCAGATCATAGAGATCGCCAAGTCCATGCCCAAACCATTTCCCTTCCGGCGAGGCGAGTGAGAGTTCGATGGTATCGTTGAGGACCGGCCCTTTGGGAGGGATGATTTTTACAAATACCCAGAGGTTGCTGTAGGGATAGCGGCCTTCGTTCCTGACATTCAGGAACAAGTTATAGATGATGGTGGAATCAGGGACAGTCAAGTCAAATCTCAGGACCGAATCCTGGTTCCATTTGGAGCCCTTGAGCGCTTTGTAGTCACTGTAGACAACCTTTTTGTTGCAGGAAAATAGCAACACGATGATCCCTAGAAGGAGCAGGGTTGTTTTAATTGGCTGGAGTATCCCCTGTTGAGTCATGTCCTGTATTGGTTCCGTTTTTTCGGGTAAGTATTGGTTTGTGGCGTTTTTTTCGCCTCGGTTTGTTGGAATTCTGGTCGAAACGGTCGAGTGATTCCTGACCGACCGAATTTTGATAGGTTGGAGCCGCATCGTCCGGAATCTCCATGACATCGCCTGTCAGATCCGGAATTCTTTTCCCGCTGCGGTTCAATCTTAAAATCTCCTTGACTTTTTCAACAGAAACTCCGATCACTCCGCCGCCCTGGTAGTTTTCCCTCACATACCAGAATATTCCCTTGAAGATATCTGCCTTCAGGTAGTTAAAGTTGCCTTTTTCGGTCTCGATCTGTACATTGGTTGGGGGGAAGTCGAGTTGTGCATCGATGTAGCAATCGAGTTCATAGTTCAGGCAGCACTTCAATTTACTGCACTGACCGGCCAGTTTCTGGGGATTGAGCGATATTTCCTGGTAACGGGCTGCATTGGTGGTAACCGAAACAAAGTTGGAAATCCAGGAGCTGCAACAGAGCTCGCGGCCGCAGGGGCCTATCCCGCCGATCCTGCCTGCCTCCTGGCGTGCCCCGATCTGGCGCATCTCGATCCTGATCCTGAAGGTATCTGCATAGACTTTGATCAGCTGACGAAAATCTACCCTTTCGTCGGCGATGTAATAAAATATGGCCTTGGTTTTGTCGCCCTGAAACTCGACATCACCAATTTTCATGTTGAGGCGAAGATCTTCTGCTATTTTACGCGCCTTCAGCATCGTTTCGTGCTCCATCTGGATGGCCTCCTCCCACTTCTGAATGTCAACGGGTTTTGCATGCCGGTAGATCTTTCGGAGTTCACCATCCACGAAGGTGGGTTTGTGTCTTTTCATCTGCTTCAGAACCAGATCACCTACCAGGGATACGGTACCAATGTCGTGCCCCGGACTTGCTTCCACGGCTACGATATCACCGGGCTTCAAGGGGAGGTCGTTGACGTTCTTGTAATAATCCTTGCGCGTATTTTTAAAGAGGATCTCAACAATGTCATTTGGATTGATGGTGTTCGGAACATCAGAGAGCCAGTTGTATACATTCAATTTGGCACAGCTTCGTGTTTGCGCCGAACCGGGACATACGCGTGCTGCTTTTATTATCGTGTTCATTCGGGTTTCTTGGTTTTCAGAATATACTTCGAAAGTATATATATTATTTTTCAATGGCCAGATGGAATCGAAGATCTGTGTAGCTACCACCCACCAATTCATTTTAGTTGGTGGAAAAATTCCTCACGGCTATTTCCTGCTTACAAAAATAAGTAATTTTTGGCAGAGCGGACCATAGGGGCTACTGTTAAAAAACAGGGGCCTTCAATGGAGGATTCGAAAGGGACAATTATTCGTCTCAGAGTCGGATCAACTTTGAAACTTTCAGGGCCATATCGGTAAATATTGCCTTGGCATTGCCGTTGGAGGCGATATCTTTCAGCGATCTTTCAAATTCATTGAAAAGGTGCATCACATTCCTTTCATGGATAAATGGCGCAAACTTGCCTGCAAATTTCCCTTCATTCTCATCCATGGAGATCAATTCGGGCTGTTTGAAGTTGGACATGAAGTTTTCGCGGGTGAAATCTGAACAATAGCGGAGGAAACTGAGCTGACGGATTCTACCGATGGCAGAAATATCATCCGACCAGGAGAGCAGTTCCTGTAAATTGCGACCATAACCCGACCGCATCAGGGCGGTATATTGTCTGTGGTTGAATTTTCTGACCTCGTCATCCAGCAGGAACTCTTCTGCCAGAATATAATTTCCATTGGAGATTCTGGCTACTGTTGCAGGATTGTTCTCTCCGAGGGCAGGATGGCCGGCCAGCGCCCGGGTGAGATCGGCTTCCGCAATTTTGGGTAGCCGGATCGTCTGACACCTCGACCGGATCGTACCGATCAGCCGTTGTTCCTCCTCAGAAACCAGGATAAAGAGGGTATTTGCAGGTGGCTCTTCCAGCACCTTCAGTATTTTGTTGGCACAGGAGAGGTTCATGGTTTCGGGAAGCCAGATCAGCGAGACC
>CAZVTL010000344.1:0-3364 GCA_964630075.1 uncultured Tangfeifania sp. | reverse complement strand
GTGAGAAGATAGGATAGCAACAGCCAAATAGGGGTCTTTCCAACGACATTCCACATGGCTCGCTCCTTGTTCAAAGGAGGGCGGTAGGTCGGAACGCCAATCGCCATGGTTGTATCAACCTTAATCTCCCCAAATGCAGTTTCATCCACCGGTTTGAGTTGCAATTGAACAAAACCGAGTGAGTCACCAGGCAAATTTTTTGGGAAATTAAACACTGCAACTCCTTGATTGTCGGTGGTATGCACCCCATCTACCTGCAGATTTCCAAAATATCGCCTGACAGAAAGCTTCATCTCGGCACCTGGTACCGGTTGCCTTGTCAATGCCTTTAATGCTGTGACAGTCACTTGCAGCTGATTCACCTCCTTGTTCCAATTGACGGCAAACTTCACATTTTCAAGGGATGTTCCAAGGGAAAGCTTTTTAGCCACCTCCTGAACAAATTTTTCATTGAAACCCCTGATAAATGAGATCACTCGCCAAAGGTCAGAAGCTGATAGGGTATTCTTGAAAGCAGGCATCAGACCTCGTCCCTCCGCAACCTTGAAAAACATCGCTCCGTCTGTATTGCCCTGCAGCTGTGCAGAAACGGGATCTGGTGGCATTGGAACAAGCTTGACGGCATTGTTTTTTCCCGGATCTCCATGACAGGATTTGCAATTGAGGTTGTAGAGATCAGCCCCTGCCTTGCGCGTTGAATCGGAAAAAGCAAAAGGGCTGAGATTGGCACTCTTTTCAGCAGGCACTACCCATTCCTGGGCAGATACCCGGGTGGTAACCAAGGAAATTAAAACGAGCAACAGATTACTTATCTTCATAAATTTATAATTCAAATACCTGATAATTATTGATCAACCCTGTTCTACAACCTTATCACCTTCCCCGTTGAACTCAAACAATCTGTTTTTCGGAGGAAGATAATAGACCCTCGGTTTGGTACCAAGTTCAGGCATCAGATGATATCCGCCATTGTCTTTCAGCAACTGGCTTAACCTGAAGGTCTCCTTGGTGGTACCATTGGTCACCGCATCCTGGTTCTCATCTCCGAAATAGTAAACGCCATTGGGGCAGGAAGATACACAATAGGGTAACTTGCCTTCCCGCAACCTGTCGGCACTAAAGAGACATTTGGAAATCGTCCCCTTCTTTTGGGGAATGTTGAGTTCAATATCATAGGTTGCACCCTTGTCTGCTTCCACCACCAGCGGCTCTTCCCAATGGAACATCCTGGCAGAATAGGGGCAGGCAGCAACACAGAAACGGCAGCCAATGCACCTTTCGTTGTCAATCAAAACAATCCCATCCTGTCTTTTGAAAGTTGCATCCACCGGACATACTGCAACACAGGGAGGATTGTCACAATGCTGGCAGGGTTTTGGCATGTAATAGGGAGCCGTATTCTCCGACTCCTGCATGACAAGTGTATTGATATGGTACTCATAGGGGCGCAAATGGTGCGCTCCCTGACAAGCTGTGATGCATTTGCGGGCATTTCGGCATTTTGCGAGGTCAATTACCATGACCCAGCGACGTCCGGCAAGGCCATCCCTTCCTTGTTGCTGTTTCCTGGTAAGATCCATCGTCAAATTTTTAATCTGATCACGCGGAACTTCCACCAATTTGTTGTCAGCTGTCAATACTTTGACAAAATCGTGGTTGGGCTTTGAAACTTCATATTCAAATCCGGTATAAATAGCCGCACCACCGGTCGCAGCAGCAGCACCGATCAATCCAAATCTCTTGAAGAATGTGCGCCTTGAATTACTGCTATCCTCCATTTTTTTCGTATTCTCAGGATCCGTAGTTAACTTCTTATCGTTCATATATTGAGCTGTTTAGACTAAATTATTGATATTAAATACAAAAAAAGAACCACCAATTTTACAAAAAGTGGAATCGCTAATCTGCCCATTTCAAATTAGTTTAACGATTAGGATAAAACTACGATAAATATTTTGTTTTCATCACAATTTACGGAACTGCACCCATAAAAATTACATCTTTGGAATGCTTTTTCTGCAAAAAATTCGTTTTAAACCTTTTAAAGACGATTATGCAATTAAAAATGAAAACCATAGGCCATGACGAAGAATCATTTCTTCATTATTTTTGAATGCAATTCAAATTTATCGGTCGGGGATTACAAATAAAAGCCAAATACCCTATTTGCTACTACAAATTTGTACTATATTCAATCCATGATCCGGTATGATCCATATCCACTCATTTCAACCTATTTATTTGCAAACAACGAGAGTCCCATGAGAAAATTTAAATTGACCCTGCTTCTCCTATTTTTGGCATTGATGGCCAGGAGCCAGAAATTGGACGTTCTATTCCCAAACAATCAATTGATTACGACCGGGGTATATTATTATCCTGAACATTGGGATTCTACCCAATGGGACAGAGACTTAAAAAACATGGCTGCCATGGGATTCGAATTCACCCATTTTGCCGAATTCGCGTGGGCACAACTGGAACCAGCGGAGGGAAAGTACAACTTTGCATGGTTGGACAAAGCCGTTTCACTAGCCGCAGAATACAAGCTGAAAGTGATCATGTGTACCTCTACCTGCACCCCACCTGTTTGGTTGGCAAGGAAGCATCCGGAGATACTTTGCATGAATGAAAACGGTCAGCAGATGGACCATGGATCCCGGCAACATGCTTCCTTTTCAAGTAGTTACTACAGAACATACTCCTTAAAAATGATTGCTGAGCTGGCGCGTCATTATGGCAAAGATCCACGCATTGTTGGTTGGCAGGTCGACAATGAGCCACGTACTTTTTTTGATTACAATCCGGATGCACAACAACGATTCCGTTTGTGGTTAAAGAAAAAATACACCACCATTGATGCACTTAATGCAACCTGGGGAACCCTTTTCTGGAGCAATACCTACAGTGACTTCTCGCAAATCAATATTCCGCTTCATTCGCAATGGGGAATGAACCTGAACCAGCGGCTCGATCATTACCGTTTTGCCGCTGACGAAACGGCCACCTTTCTGGACGATCAGGCTGCTGAAATCAAGAAGCACACGACCAGTGAGCAGTGGGTTACCACCAATTACATCCCCAGTTACGAGGGAGGATACATTGGGAGAAGTCGGCAGCTGGATTTCATCACCTACACCCGATACATGGTCTATGGGGAGTCCATGGGTGTCGGAAGAAAGGGATACCGACTGGGGGATCCGCTTAGAATAGCCATGGCCAACGATTTTTTCAGGCCACTAACTCCCCTCTTCGGGGTAATGGAACTGCAGCCAGGCCAGGTAAATTGGGGAAGCATCAACCCCCAGCCAATGCCCGGAGCCGTGAGGCTATGGCTCTGGCACCAGTTTGCAGGTGGCAGCAA
>CAZVTL010000343.1:0-3375 GCA_964630075.1 uncultured Tangfeifania sp. | reverse complement strand
AAAAAAAAGCTGCCGGCTCTGGTCCCTCCCCTTTGCCGGCAGCTCGATCTTTGTTTATTCACAATTACTGCTTGGATCAAAGTTAATAAAAATGAAAATCAATTCACAAAATTTAGGATCCAAATATTTGTTGTCCGATAAAGAAATATCGTCGTATCCAGAATTGCAATGGCTGGAGTAATTCAAAACGACGTAATTTCCTGTCATAAGTTAAAAGATGTATTCTAAGCAACTGATTATTTATTAATTGCATCTCTGTTACAGAGACCAGAACTCAAAATTGACAAGTGCTTTTGTCCTCAGGTTAGTACATAGCAGTCATACAATTAATAAGTACCAGAACCGCTTTCCATGGGGACACTTCGCGCCATGCTCTCTTTCTACAGCTCCTTCGCTTTTGCAGGGTTCCTTCTGACGGCTGCTTGTCTGGGTACACTATACACCACCGGACTGGCGATGTTTACCCTGCTCTTCTGGCTGAAGGTGGGCATGATGTGGATCATCTATTACTTTGTAAACAACCTCAAGCAGAAAGAGTATTACTACTACGACAACCTGGGCATCTCCAAAAGTACCTTGTGGATTCCGGCCCTGGCATTTGATTTTGTCGTGTTTTTAAGTTCAATGGTTGCATTAATGCTAAAGTTATGCACAAGCACCAGTGCGCTGTCGGATTTGGGTAGATTTTGATATAATAAACCGAATATTTTTTTATTTAAATGCAAAATGATTATGAAAACAAGAATTATTAAAAATGCTTTGTTTGTTGGAGCAGCCACACTTCTAATGTCATTTGACTTACCAACTGACTGGTTCAAAGCAGGTGACAAACCACAAAGCTATGAAATGGGCATTGACAAGGGGGCTGGACAAAACGGTAAAAACGCAGCGACAATTAAATCCATCGACAAAAAAATTGATGGTTTTGGAACATTAATGCAAAATTGTTTGCCTGGCAAATACCTTGGAAAGAGAATTCGTATGACAGGTATGCTCAAGACAAAAGATGTTTCTGGCTGGGCTGGACTTTGGTTAAGAATTGACACAAAAACTCCTATAAAAGCAGTTGTATTTGATAACATGCGCGCTGGGAAAAAAGATAAGTCCCTTAAGGGAACAAGAGATTGGGAAAAATGTGAAATCATTTTAGATGTTCCTGCAAATGCTTCGAATATAGCCTATGGTGCTTTGATTAGTGGAACAGGCCAAATTTGGTTTGACAATTTAAATTTCGAAATTGTGGCAACTGTTATTCCGACAACAGGAATAGAGATGGAAACTACATCTTCAGCATACACTTCTCATCAAAAAGAGCCAGTTAATCTTGACTTTGAGAAATAAAGTGCCTGGTGCATAACAGCAAAATACCCGCAAGTTGGGTTTCATTGCTTCGTTGACAGGAAATTGAAATTTTGAGAAGAAACTATCGTAGGAAGTTCATTGGGAAACTCCCGCCGTGCGTGTATTTGCGAACCGATAATGATGCACAAACTGGAGGTTGACAGTATCATCCTTGAATTCGGCCACCACCGGGTGCTGCAGGACATCTATTTTACCAACGAGACGGGAAAAATCACCGGCATCCTCGGTAGGAACGGTTGCGGCAAGAGCTGCCTGATGAACATCATCTACGGGGTGCTGCCCACCACCGACAAATCCATCCGGATAGACGGGAAACCTATCTTCGACGGCTACCGCGATCCCCAATTGTTCCGTTACCTGCCCCAATTCAATTTCATTCCGAAGGATTTCACGGTCAGGCGAATATTTTCAGACTTCGGACTGGATTTTGTTTCTTTCATCACCTGGTTCCCGGAGTTTGAGAAATACCACCAAATGAAATTGGGCAAGCTATCCGGAGGTGAGCGGCGGATTGTAGAGGTATATGCCATCCTGGCCGCCAAAACCAAATTCTGCATGCTCGACGAACCCTTCTCGCACATCATGCCGCTGCATGTGGAGGTGTTGAAAAACATCATGCAGGAGGAGAAGCAAAACAAAGGCATCATCATCACCGACCACCTGCACCGCTACATCACCGAAATCAGCGACCACCTGTATGTGATTACCAATGGGAAAGCCCATCTGACCAAAGAGGCGGATGACCTTAAACGGCTGGGATATCTTCACTGACTAAGCTACCCTCCAATGCCTTAAAAGTACCATCAGCCTATCCGGTTCAATGGGCTTTCACCTTCAAAAATGCCAAACCCTCAGCCTTTTCAAACAAACTCCCGCATCGATTGCTGAATCAGTTCAATCGCTTCGTTCATCTGTGCTTCGTTGATGATCAGCGGAGGTGTGAAACGGATGGTGTGCTCGTGGGTCGGTTTGGCCAGGATGCCGTTCTCTTTCATAACCAGGCAAAGGTCCCAGGCTTGTTTGCCGTTCAACGGGCGGATCTGAATGGCATTCAGCAGTCCTTTGCCGCGCACCTCCTCGATCAGCGGGGAGTCGAATGCCTTCATCCTGTCGCGGAAGAGCTTTCCGATAACAGTGGCATTTTCTGACAATTTCTCATCGAGCAGAACATTCATGGCGGCCAGCGAAACCTTCGCCGCCAGCGGATTCCCGCCATAGGTGGAGCCGTGCTCTCCCGGACGAATGGTCAGCATGATCTCATCATCGGCCAGTACACAGGAGACAGGGTACATCCCGCCGGAGGCGGCCTTGCCCAGGATCAGCAGGTCCGGACGAACCCCTTCATGGTCGCAGGCCAGCATTTTGCCGGTACGGCAGAGACCTGTCTGAACCTCGTCTGCAGCCAGTAAAACATTGTACTCTTTGCAGAGCTTGGCCGCTTTTTTCAGGTAATTGTCCTCCGGAACATAAACACCGGCCTCGGCCTGTATCGGTTCCACGAGGAAGCCGGCAGTATAAGGATGGCTCAGCTCCTTCTCCAGCGCCTTCAGGTCGTTGTAGGGAATTCTGACAAATCCGGGGGTGTAGGGCCCATAGCCGGCGTAGGAATCAGGATCGGACGACATCGAAATGATGGTGATGGTCCGGCCGTGAAAGTTGCCGTCGCATACGATGATTCTGGCTTCATTTTCCGGAATGCCCTTTACCTTGTAGGCCCACTTCCGGATCAGTTTCATGGCCGTTTCATCCCCTTCTGCACCCGAGTTCATCGGGAGAATCTTGTCGTAGCCAAACAATTTGGTCATGTACTCTTCCCATTCCCCCAATACATTGTTGTAAAAAGCACGTGAAGTCAATGCCAGCTTTCCTGCCTGGTCGACCAGTGCCTTCACTATTTTTGGGTGACAATGACCCTGGTTGACAGCAGAGTAGGAGGCCAAAAAGTCGAAATAGCGTTTGCCTTCCACATCCCAGACAAAAACGCCTTCACCTCTTTCAAGTCCGACAGGTAGC
>CAZVTL010000342.1:1914-3380 GCA_964630075.1 uncultured Tangfeifania sp. | reverse complement strand
TTCAAACATTTCAAACATTTCAAACATTTCAAACATTTCAAACATTTCAAACAATTTATCCCTTGGATTCATAAAACCTGCGCTTCACAAGCAGCACAAACTTCTCGGAGGCTTCTCCCCTCGTCCATTTGAAATTCTCCTTCAGGTAGGCTACTGCCTCCTGGATATTCGACAACCGATCCATGGCCAGAATGGTTTCATCCAACCTGGCTTTGTCGTTGTTGAAAAGTTCACGCTGGTAAAGATACCTGTCATTCAAGGTGAGTCCATCCTTCATGCTCTGAATGGGAGACAATTTAAAGAGGGGATGCCCCTCCTTCTTGACCTCCTGATCAATCACAGTAGCCCCTTCATGCTCAGGTACTGGTGCAGCGATGGGAGGGAAAGTATATTCCGGAACAAACGGAATCGGAAATTCAAATTCAGTTGAACTACGTGTCAAAGGAATATCCGAATTGCGGGGAGGAGATTCGGGAATGGGCAGAACCGCTTTCTCTTCAGGTTGAGGAGGAGTAATTGCCATACGCTCCCTGACAGCAGGATCGATCAATTCAATCGGGACAGTCACCTGGGCAAATTTACCAGCACCATTCTCCAATATTTCAGTGGATGGCACCGGATGCTCCTTTTCCGGAATGATTACTCCTCCAGGACTTCCGGCCGGAATCTGTTTGTAAAGCATTTCAAACTCCCTTGTCACAATCTTTGATCTCTCGATGGCCAATTCCAACTCCTCAATGGTGAGCTTTCCATCGGTAATCATGCCGGTTGCCAGTTCCTCGAGGATACTGAGTTCCTCCCTGATCACCCTGAGCCATATTTCTTTTTCCATTCTTACTTTTTTGAATTGCAATTCGTAAAAATACAAATTTAACCACACCAATCCACCCTCCCACAGGTTGGAATGATGCAGAAAAAAATTAATTTTGAACTATGTTTATCGAAAGTAATTTAAACAATGGTCGGAAACGTGGCTGGATAGAGGTCATCGTAGGATCCATGTTCTCAGGAAAAACAGAGGAGTTGATCCGTCGTTTGCGTCGCGCAGAAATTGCCAGACAACGGGTTGAAATCTTTAAACCCGCGATAGACACCCGGTATTCTTCCACCGAAGTGGTATCCCACAATGAAAACTCCATACGCTCCACTGCCATCGACAACTCCACCACCATTCTGCTGCTTTCCGGGAATATTGATGTGATTGGAATTGATGAAGCCCAGTTTTTTGACGAGAACCTGCTGGAAGTATGCAACAAATTGGCTGACATGGGTATACGAGTCATTATTGCTGGCCTTGACATGGATTTCAGGGGAGTTCCCTTTGGCCCGGTACCCGGATTGATGGCCTGTGCGGAATTTGTCACCAAGGTTCATGCGGTTTGCATGCGATGTGGCCACATTGCCCATTTCAGCCACAGGCTTTCAGATGCCGAAAAACTGGTGATGCTGGGTGAGAAGGAGAGCTA
>CAZVTL010000342.1:0-1814 GCA_964630075.1 uncultured Tangfeifania sp. | reverse complement strand
GTTGCCTCCAATTATATCCTGGTTGACAACACCCTGGATGCCTTGCAATCGCTTGCTGGTTATCACCGGAAAAAATTTAATTATCCGGTCACGGCCATTACCGGCAGCAACGGAAAGACCGTCGTGAAGGAGTGGTTGTCAGAAATACTCGGAAAGCAGCTGCATGTGGTAAGAAGTCCCCGAAGCTACAACTCCCAGATCGGCAATCCCCTCTCTGTATGGCTGATGGATGACAATTTTGATATGGCGCTCTTTGAAGCTGGCATATCGATGCCGGGAGAGATGTCAAGACTGGAAAGAATCCTCCAACCTGATCATGGAATTTTCACCCACCTCGGGAATGCGCATCTCGAAAATTTCGAATCACAGGAGGAGCTGGTGCAAGAGAAAATTAAACTGTTCGCAAATTGCAGTCTGGTGGTCTACTGCAAGGATTTCGATCCCCTCTGCCAGCTGCTTGGCAAAGGCACCTTCGGCAACAATCCGTTGTTTTTTACCTGGTCTGCCAAAGGAGAAGCAGATTTACAGGTTTTTTCTACTGTCTCCTCGGGCATGGAAACTGAAATTAAAGCAACCTTCAAAGGAGGAGTGCATACCATCACCATCCCCTTTACCGATGGAGCGCATATCGAAAATGCTATTCATTGTTGGGCATATCTCCTGGCCATAGCTTATTCCCCTGAAGTCTTCACAGAGTGCTTTCAACATCTTCCGGCTATCTCCATGCGCCTTGAAATTAAAAAAGGGATCAACGCTTGTGCCATCATCGACGACAGTTACAATTCAGACACAGCCTCACTGGTCAATGCGCTGGATTTTCTCAAGCAGCAAAAAGATACCCGAAAACTCAGTAGCACCCTTATCTTGTCAGATATTCTCCAGTCAGGAAAAAATCCGGAACAACTCTACCGGGAGGTTGCCGAATACATCCGGCTGCGCAACATTACCAGGCTGATTGGCATCGGAAAGACGATCAGCAGCTTCAGTGAACTTTTCAAGGTGGATGACCAACGTTTCTATTCAGAAACAGAGGAGTTTCTTGCTCATTTTCAGGAAGCAGATTTCCGGAATGAGCTGATCCTCCTCAAAGGTGCAAGAAGTTTCAGATTTGACACGATCTCCTCCAAACTACAGGAGAAGCGGCATCAGACGGTGATGGAAATCAACCTTAGCGCCATGGTACACAATCTCAATTACTACCGCCGTCAACTCTTGCCGGAGACCCGGGTAATGGCCATGGTCAAAGCCTTTTCCTATGGTACCGGTTCGGTGGAGGTGGCAAAAATCCTTCAGTTTCACCGCGTCGACTATCTGGCTGTGGCCATTGCCGATGAGGGAATGGAACTTCGCAATGCCGGAATTGAGCTGCCAATTGTAGTCATGAACCCGGAAGAGCACAGCTTCAGCACCATGATCGAGAACAGGCTGGAGCCCAATATCTACCGTTTTTCACTGCTGCAAAGCTTCGAAGAGGCACTGAAGCGAAGTGCGGTCAGTAACTTCCCGATACACATCAAGATCGATACAGGGATGAAGCGACTCGGATTTGACTCGGCCGAAGAGATTCAAAAATTGATCACCTATATCCTCAAAAGGAATACCGTTTATGTGCGATCGGTCTTTAGCCACCTTGCGGTAAGTGAAGACCCTCTCAAAGATGACTTTACCCGCCAACAGTTCCGGCTCTTCCATCAACTTTGCCAGCCAATCGTTGACAGCTTTGATTACAAGATCCTTTTGCACATATTAAATTCTGCCGGCATTGAACGCTTCCCTGAAATGCAGCTTGACATGGTTAGGCTTGGGATCGGACT
>CAZVTL010000341.1:586-3403 GCA_964630075.1 uncultured Tangfeifania sp. | reverse complement strand
CGGATTGTTGTCGCTTTGGTTATTGCAGGTTTGTATTTTGCCAAGGTCATTGATGGAACATTGGCCATTGTACTGCTGATTTTGTCGGCCGTATTTGTCCTTACCAGCTTGGTAGGGTACTGTCCACTATACACTCCCCTGAAGATCAACACCGGAGCCAAGAAATAGCGCGACCAAAATAGCTGCAAATGCAAAACGACGTGGAGCAAAACTTCACGTCGTCTGTTTTTGGGGCGAAACCCCGCTATTTTGTCATTCCCATCCACATGCCTCCCAGGTATGGAATCAGCCAGATCATCCAGACCATCAGGCTGTAGGTATGGAATTCGGCGCGTTGCTTCTCTTTTCCCTTTTTTACTACTACCGTTGCCCAGATGGCATGGGTGAGCATCAGCCAAAGGGCTACCTGACCGGTAAGGGTATGGATATCATTCAGATCAAATGGATTTGATGAGAGCTTTCCCATGGCTATGGTACCAGAAACATCGCACACAAACCCTGCCCAAAATGCATAGAGGTGCCAGCTTTTTAAATACTTCGCTATCCG
Organism: uncultured Tangfeifania sp.; assembly: GCA_964630075.1. Lineage (GTDB taxonomy): Bacteria > Bacteroidota > Bacteroidia > Bacteroidales > Prolixibacteraceae > CAINVV01. Next base: position 2,856 of record CAZVTL010000341.1, on the reverse strand, counting down.
CTCGGCCCAAACTCCAATGGAATAGAAGAGCAGGGCAAGGGTGATCAGGGTTGTTGACAGTACCATCAGTAGCGTCATGATGCAAATATTTTTATGAAGGTATGCTTGTATTTTCTATAAAAGTACAAATAAACAATTCAATTTAGAAATTGGAATAACTGGTTTCATCTTTCTTTATTTTCAGTCTGACCTGCCCCCCTGTGACCAAACGAGAATAGTTCTGCATTGTCCCGGATATAAAACTGGTATCAAAGCGCGCCATTAAAATTTTTAAATGGGATCTGTTCAATCTTACAATGAATTGATCAAAGCGAACCAAGCTCTTAAATTCAATTGCCGAACTGTCTGCCTCCAGTGTTAGCATTCTTGATTTTTTTGTGCCATGATCAAAATCTCCGTTCAGTTTTGTATGCCTGAGTTTCAGATTGAGCGTATCAGCCTTAAAATAGGACAGTTGAATATAGGACTTCTCCTGACCAACAATACTCTTGATCGCTGTACAATAGAAACTATCGTTTCTATGTTCTGCGTCACTCGAGGAGGAAAATACAAAGAGGGTATCGTTTCTCACCCCGAATGAAGGGGATCGGTGTTGGTCACTCTCACCCTTAGTATAACTGAATGTAGGATAATGAGTTGAATTCCATTGCGTTTGAAGAAACACTTTACTCCCAGGTTGTGCCACTACAACTGAAAAGGGATCCAATTTTTTGGAGTACTTCACCATTGGTGGTGGATTAGAAATAGATTTTTTCAACAAAGCATTTCCACCCCAAATTATTACGACAAATAGTATAAGCACGTAATTACTTTTTTTCATTTTGATCATTGTTATGAATGGCTGTTAGCAAATCGGTTAAATCGGTCTGAGTAAGTTTGAGCAGCTTAATCTTTAAAATAAATTCAGGCAGGTCATGGTTATAGAACTTCTGTTTCTCCCCAGCCCTCACCAATTCCGTTGCATTTTCAGAGATAAAAAAGCCTATTCCCCGTTTGTTGTCAAAGATTCCGGCCTCCTGTAAATTGGTATAGGTACGCATCACAGTATTGCGGTTCACTTCAAACTCTGTTGCCAAATCCCGCACGGAAGGAACCCTGTCACCAGGCTTCAGTTCCCCCTCCAGAATCTGGTGGCAGAGGTTTTCTGCTATCTGAAGAAATATTCCCTTGGAAGATTTAAAATCCATATCAAAGCTCCTTTTCTTGCAATTTGAAGTAAACCCATGGCAAACAACAGAGTAAAAGGCCAATAAAAATTGGCGATAATGCTAAAAGAAAGTTGCTTCCGTTCAAATAATCAGTGCCAATTTTGGCCCAATTAATTTGTCCACCGGTGATTTTAACAGTAAGAAATAACATACCTGGAAGAAATAACATTGCCCCGACTGTTTTGACAACAGCATATCTTTTAAAATAAACAGCTCCGGCAAAAGCGAAAAACAGATAGCCAAGGTCACGCAAAGGATTGTTCTTCAATCCTGCTGACCACGAGAATATCTCTGCATAGCTAAAGTCCGCCACAAAAAGGGGATCAAAACCCGTTTTTGGATCAGGCACCATGGATGCTACAGCCAGAAATATACCAAACCTCAACAATAGAAACGCCAGGGGAATAAAAAAGACAAACCGTATCACAAACTGAACCAATAGTTTTTCAAAGGCTGATCCGGGTAACAAGAGATAGAAGTTGGTTTTCCTCTGATCCCTAAATGCAGGAAAGGACATTCCGACAAAGACCAATATTGCGCCAAACAACAAATTGTAAAGAAGATAGTTTGCCGAAAGAAATCCACCACTTAAATTTCTGATCATCAAATAGCTGACCAAATAAATGCCAATGCTTAATCCAACGATAAACGACAAATAGAACTTGTAGTTAAACAGCAGATCCTGCTTCAGCAATCCGATAAAACGATCCAGGTCAAAGAAATTATTGGTTCTCATAAATCACTGATTTTAAAACTTTCTGACTAATAATAGCTTTAAAGAGGAGTTCCAGGTCAATCTCTGACTCTTCCTCGCCGGATGCCGGAACAACCACCTTGTATCCTCCCGGGTATTTCTCACTGTAGACAACATGGGCCAAACCTGCCAAGGAAGCCACATGTTTAAACTCCCATTGTTGAGTGATGTTTTCCAGCGATTCCCTGAAGATGATCTTGCCCTGGTCCAAAATAACGACGGTGTCGAGGATGGTTTCGATATCCTTCACCTGGTGGGTGGAGATCAATACCAGCTGCTCTTCGGTGACCGAGCCGACCAGCACCTTG
>CAZVTL010000341.1:0-576 GCA_964630075.1 uncultured Tangfeifania sp. | reverse complement strand
GATATCCAGTCCATTGGTGGGTTCATCCAAAATCAACAGTTTGCAGTTGGTAGCCAGGGCAAAGGCAATCAGGAATTTCTTTCGCTGTCCCTGCGACAATTGGTGGATCATGCTTTTGCGGTCCAGCTCAAACTCTTGCAGGATGCCATCCAGCTTCTCCTTGTCAAAATGAGGGTAGAGTGAGGTAGTCGCTTTCAGGTAGAGGTTGATCGAAACGGGTGGAAACTGAAACTCTTCCGGAACCATGAACAGGTCACCCAGGTAATCGGGCAACCGGTCGAAAGGAGTAAATCCGGAAACTTTCAAGGATCCGGCATGCGGCTGAAGCAATCCTGCCAGCAGGTTCAAAAGTGTCGTTTTGCCTGCACCGTTCTTGCCAAGTAGTCCGACAATGCTGCCAAACTCCTGATTATAGGAAAGATCTTCAAAAAACGGAGCCTGCTTTTTGTAATGAAAAGACAATTTTTCAATGGCAATCATATTTCGGAGGCTTAGTGTCATAGCAATGTAGGACACAAAGAAAATTGATTTAATTGAATTGCGCAAATATTTCCAAAACTATTCAAAAAAAAAGTT
>CAZVTL010000340.1:0-3426 GCA_964630075.1 uncultured Tangfeifania sp. | reverse complement strand
GTTCTTTGCGCGACCTTTTTTTACATAGTACTTCACCAACGGGAATCCCACCACTGAAAGCAGGATGATCAGCGTCCCCAGGTAGAAACCAGTAGTCATCCGCTCCGTTTCTCCAAAGATGAAGAAGGCCATTACAATTCCATAAACCGGTTCCAGGTTGATGGTTAGTGTCACCGTAAATGCAGAAAGGTGTTTCATCACCTCCACCTGCATGGTATGGGCATAGGCAGTGCAAACAGTAGCCAGCAGAAAGAGATAGAACAAATCGGCAAGGGTTGGATGGATGGATGGGATCACCATTCCGCGACCCGACAGGGTGATGTAAAGTGTCAAACCGATCAATCCGCCAATCATCTCGTAGAAACTGATCTGTATTGCACTGTGGCTGGCCACCAGCTTCTTGTTAAGCACAGTAAACAAACCGGCCAGAAAAGCAGAGAAGAGCGCCACCAAAATACCTGTTGCATAGCGTGTTTCAAATCTAAATATCAGGTAGAGACCAACCAGGATGATCAAACTGATCAGTACTTCATAAATATTGATTCGCTTACGGTAAAATATGGGCTCAAGAAAACTGGTAAAAAAGGTGGTTGTGGCGAAGCACCCAAGGGTAACTGAAACATTGGAAAGTTTGATGGCTCCGTAAAAGGTTACCCAATGAAGTGCAATGATCAACCCAACTCCCAGAAATGAGAGCAGTGAGCGACGGGAAACAGCTGTGGCCTCCTTTCTTATCTTCAGAAAGACAAAAAAAACAACTACAGTCAACAGCATCCGGTACCACACCAGCTCCAGCGCCGGAAGTGCAATCAGCTTTCCCAAAATGGATGTAAATCCCAATATCACAACCACCAAATGCAATTGTAAATAGGTACCTAAAAGTTCTTTTTTCAATGCAACCTTATTTTACTTCAAAAATAGCATCATTAAAGATATATGTTAACTTTGTCCTGGCTTTTTATTGTCAAATAAAAACTGATTTAAAACCCTAAATCATTTTTCCATGGTATTAGATATTATCGAGAATGCTTCACGATACCTTCCTATGGGAGAAGGAATTGCCAGGGCATTGCATCATATTCAGCACAACGACCTTTCCAAAGTTGAGCCAGGCAGATACGAAATTGAGGGCGACCGATTGGTGATGCTTGTTAATGAATATGAAAATACCAATACGGATGAGTGCCGGCTCGAAGGGCATAAACGTTACATCGATTTACAATATTGGGTTACAGGTGCAGAACTGATGGGGCACGAAATATTAAGTTCTCAGCCAGTTCTTGAAGCTTACAACGAAAAGACTGACTGCGGTTTTTACAACTGTATTGCCTCCTATTACAGGCTTTTGCCGGGCATGTTTGTGATCTTCTATCCCTCGGATCTGCACACGGCAGTATCCGATCCGTTTTCCAACGAAAGGGTGAAAAAGGTGGTTTTCAAGATTTCAACCGAGGCCTGATTTTCCGAAGCTCCCTGCAAAGCTCCCCGAGTGTTTCTGCTTCACAATTGAATTCTGCATGGCTTAATTTCCAGCCATTGGCTTGTTGTACTACCCGGAAGTCGGACTGAGAGACTGATGGACTGGGAGACGAGGGGACGAAGTGACGAGTGGACGAGGGGACGAGGGGAAGCGGGGATGTAAATTCCACGATGAAACCCAGACGATCTAGCGCCCTGGCAGCCCATTTCAGTTCGGCACCCGTGGCTGCAAGTGTTATAACCCCACGGTTCTCCTTTCTGATCCTAAAATCCCCATTGTCGGCATCGAAGTAGAGGTGAGGGTTCATTTGAAACAGTGCATCAAAATACCCCCCGGCTGCGAGTTCTTCCGGAATTCCCTCCACCACCTCCTCCTTCAGCATCAACCAGATCCGGTCGGCCATGGTGAGCGCAGTATTCAAATCATGGGTGGAGAAAATGATGCATTTCCCATGTTCAGCCGCAAGTTGATGCAAAATCCTCACGATCTCGTATTTGTTGGAGATATCCAGGAAGGCCGTTGGTTCATCCAGTACAATGATGGGCGTATCTTGTGCCAATGCCCTGGCAATCATGGCCCTTTGTCGCTCTCCGTCTGAAATTCGGGTCACCAGGCGGTCCTCGTACCCGGAAAGTCCAACCTGGACTATCGCTTTTTCCACAATATCCTGATCATTCCCTGTCAATTGTCCGAACCAGTTGGTATGGGGGAATCTGCCCAGTCCCACCAGCTCCCTGACCGTCAAATTCGCTACCCTGACAATCTCGGTAGAGACAAAACTCAACTCCCGGGCCAGCTCTTCGGTACCAAAATCAGCAATATTCCGTCCCCGGACCAGCAACTGGCCGGAAAGTTGGGATTGAAATCCCGCAATGGTTTTTAGCAAGGTACTTTTTCCGATCCCATTGCCTCCGATGAGGGCGACCATCTCACCAGCTTCGCCCCGCAGGGAAATATCATGCTTGACCACAGTAGCCGGCGCACTCCGTTCCCTGTAACCAACAGAAAGCCCCCTGCATTCTATGAATAGTTCGGTTCCCATCTCAGATTGCTCCCATTTTTTTGTTCTTAAAAATGATCCAGACCACGACGGGGACCCCCAACAAAGAGGTTACAGAATTGATTGGCAAGGTAGTACCGTAACCGGGAAGCTGGGAGATCAGGTCACCCGCCAGCATGACGACAGCCCCCATCAGCATGGTAACGGGAATCAGCTTGCTGTGAAGCGAAGTCTGAAATACCTTTCTGGCCAGGTGTGGCACGATTATTCCAATGAACCCTATCGGTCCGCAAAAGGCGGTAATGCTTCCAGCAAGGATGGAGGTGGAGGCAAAGGTAAGCAGGTAGGCAATACGCAAGTTCATCCCCATACTTCGGGCATAATTTTCACCCAACAAAAAGGCATCCAGAAATTTGGATGAGAGCATTGCAACCAGTAACCCGACCAAAACTGCAGGGGCCAATATCCAGAGCTGGTCGCGGGTGGTACTTCCGAGACTTCCCATGGTCCAAACGATAAATGACTTCAGGGATGATTCGCTGCTAAAATATTGCAGGACTCCCACAATTGCCAGGATGGCACCCGAAATTAAAATTCCCAATATCAGAACCGTCATCAAATCATGCAATCTGGAGGCAAGCACAACGATGAGCAGCATCATGCAGCCTGCTCCAAGCCAGGCAGCCAGAACAATCCCCAGTGAGCCAGAAACTGAAAACAACATGGAACCCTTGAAGATCCAGCCTGTGGAGAGCACAAAGAGGGCCACACCCAAACTGGCACCGGAGCTGATTCCCAAAATGTCGGGACCGGCCACCGGATTTCGAAAAATGGTCTGCATCTGCAAACCGGCCACAGAGAGCGCAGCTCCCGCGAGAATTGCCGTGATGGCTTTGGGGATTCTGAATTGGTAGAGTATGGATGCAACCTGAGGATCAGCGGATGA
>CAZVTL010000339.1:0-3427 GCA_964630075.1 uncultured Tangfeifania sp. | reverse complement strand
GGCCTTAAGCACTTTGGGATGAATCCCAGAATTGTTGTCACTCGCAAATCCTCTTTTGTTCATAGATTGGGTTATAAATGGAAGAAATCAGCATATTTTATTGGACAAAGGTAGGGTTAGTTTTGTTTTTTCTTATATTTCTGAAACTATTCAATAACATTTTTAAGATGACAAGCCACAAGGGAAAAGAGGTAGTCAATATATTCTGGATGCGAAGGGATCTTCGCCTGGATGACAATACTGCCTTGTTCCATATATTGAAAACCAGGGAAAACGTTCTGCCGCTTTTTATCTTTAATCCGGAAATATTGGTGCGATTGCCTGAAAAATCTGACTACAGGATAAATTTCGTATACGAGACCCTTCTTCAATTGAAAAAGGAGCTTGAAAAAATTGGGTCCACCATTCTTGTGGCCCATGGACGTCCACAAGAGGTATTCAAGACACTGATTGAAAAATACCACCTTTGCAGCGTATATTGCAACAGGGAATATGAGCCCTACGCCAATTACAGGGACCTTGAGATCGAACGGTTTCTGAAAGTCAATCATACTGAATTTATTACCTACAAGGATCATCTCATTTTCGAGAAAGACGAAGTGGTAAAAGATGATCGCAAACCATACACCGTTTTCACGCCCTACAAAAACAGATTTCTGGAAAAATTAAATATGGAAAGTGTAAAGGCACACAAGACCAGTGCCTATTTTCACAATTTCATCCGGATGCGGCCACTTCCAATGCCAACCCTTGCATCACTTGGATTTGCGAGGGTTGAAAATGCCTTTCCAGCCAAATCTCTTTCGCAAAAACTCCTTGAAAACTATGAAGTAAACAGGGATTTTCCAGCAAGGAACGGGACCTCCAGGTTGGGCCTGCATCTGCGATATGGAACTGTAAGCATCAGGAAGATTACAGCGTTGGCCATGCTGCATTCCCATACTTTTCTTTCGGAACTGATTTGGAGAAATTTCTACAGTCAAATCCTCTGGTTTTTCCCCCACGTTACCACGCGGGCTTTCAAACCCGCATACGATCACATCATTTGGGAGAACAATCTGGCTCATTTCCAGGCATGGTGTGATGGAATGACCGGCTATCCATTGGTGGATGCTGGTATGAGGGAGCTCAATCAAACCGGTTTCATGCACAACAGGGTTCGCATGGTAACAGCCAGCTTTCTCTGCAAACACCTCCTGATTGACTGGAAATGGGGTGAAACCTACTTTGCCTCGAAATTGAACGATTATGATCTTGCTTCCAACAATGGCAGCTGGCAATGGGCGTCCAGTTCAGGTTGTGATGCGGTGCCATATTTCAGGATCTTCAATCCTGAATTGCAAACAAAAAGGTTTGATCCGGATCTGGAATACATCAAAAAGTGGGTGCCTGAATACGGGAGTGACAAATATCCCGAAAAAATCATTGATCATGTATTTGCGCGGGACAGGGCCCTGGCAAGGTACAAGGAAGGATTGGCTTCGGTCGGCTAGAATTCCACAATTTTCAGGATCCTGTGGTTCTTTTTAAGGTAACTCCTGATGATGGTTCTGGCATCCCAGTTGTCTTTTCTTTTGCGGATACAATCGTTCAATACCTCGATGGATGCAGCGGCAAGTTCCAGCGAAGTGAATCCAAAGCCAATGTATTTGCCTTGTGCAATTTTAACAACGGCCACTTCATCGTTGCTTTTTCCCTTTTCAAGAATAAAAAAATTGGGCGAATGAAACTGCCAGGGCTTGATTGCTTCCAGCACACGCAGGTTGTAAACAGATGGATCCTCTTTCCCCTCACAGGCGCCCGAACAGTTCCCAAGTCTGGCATTGAAGCAAGGCGAAATTTGATCATCCAGGTGACACAATTTTTTACATAACGAATATTTATCCGCAATAACATGCAATTTGTCAACTCCTTGCTGGTAAAAATTGAAGGAGGTCAATGGGATGGAATCTTCCTCAATCTTGCCTACCTGAAGCTGAAGATACCCGTTTTCGTCCTCCATTGAAAAAATACCGTAACTGTTGGCCGACCTTCTTTGGGAACGGTTGTAGAATGGCCGGTTCGTTTTGATCTCTTCCGACTCGAGCAACAGGGCAACCAGTTCACTACCTGTCTCTTCGTGGCCAATGGAGGCAATACGTTCACTCATTTCCATTGCTTTTTTGGTAAGCCGGTTGTTCAAATGTGCCAGGATTCGTTGGTAAATATTCTTGCTTTTGCCGATGTAAATCAGTTCACCCTTCTCATCATGTAGGTAATAGACGCCGCAGCTCCCCGGTATGGCTGCAATGGAAGCTTCTGTAAGCCTGCCTTTGCGGGAAGAGAAGAGATCGTGGTCCAGTGTTTCATTCTGACGAAGAATAAGCTCAAACAGCTTAACTGTAGCCAAGGCATCACCGCCGGCCCGATGGCGATCCTCAATCTCAATGTTCAGATCCTGACAGATATTGCCCAGAGAATAGGAGCGAAGCCCGGGGATCAGTTTCCTGCTAAGGGTGACCGTGCAAAGTGTCTTCCGTTTGTAATCATATCCCAGCCGCTTGAACTCCTCCCTGACAAAGGAGTAGTCAAATGCTGCATTGTGGGCTACAAAGGTGGTATTGGCGGTAATCTCTACAATCTTTTTGGCAATCTCGTAGAATTTTGGCGCCGGTTCCACCATTTCATTGGTGATGCCGGTAAGCCGGGTAATGTTCCATGGAATGCTGCATTCGGGATTCACCAATGAAACAAAAGAATCGATGATATTGGTACCATTGTAGATATAGATGGCAATTTCGGTAATTTTGCCATTGGCCGGGGAGGTTCCGGTGGTCTCAACATCAATGATCGCGTAATTCATTCCAAAGTGCAAAGATTTTTTGGCAATTTATCAAATAAATGCGTCAAAAGACCCACATCATTTTGAAAGTTCAGAATTATCATCAAAAGATTATTGTTACATTTGCGGCTCGAATGCCGGCCCCATAGTTTAATGGATAGAATGGAAGATTCCGGTTCTTTTGATCTGGGTTCGAATCCCGGTGGGGTCACTCTTAAAAAGTCAATCGCTTGATAATCAGCGTTTGGCTTTTTTTGTTTGGTGCAGCGAATTCCGATTCGCCGATTTGGTGTCGCAATTTCCAATCGCGGACAATGGACTTTTATTAGATTGATTATTGGGTAAATCAAAATATGTGATTGGAAATAGCATCACCCGGGTCTACTGTTGTATCTATTTGCCCGTCAGAATAAAGAACAGTATACGATTTTGAGTTTTTCTGAATGCAATTGCTTGCCTATCGGGGTCGCAATACAATTACACCTTCGTTTTTTAACAATTGGTTTTCAATTTATAAAGGTTAGTTCTCATTTTCTCATAACTAATTCTCTTTCCGACCCCGGTAGTTCTCATTTTGACCCCGTTAATTCTCATTCGGATGTCGGT
>CAZVTL010000338.1:0-3501 GCA_964630075.1 uncultured Tangfeifania sp. | reverse complement strand
GAATCTGAAAATTTCCCGAACCTTAATTTTTTCCAAACACTTTGGGCTTACATGGCCGGTTCAGCATCTGCACAGCAGGTTATGTCTGCAAGCTACCTTAGTTCACTTGGGGAGTTGCCTCCAGGAGCAATCGGGCCGGAATTGCCATCGGGAACAACCACATCAAGTGGCGGTAATTGGTGGAGTAATTGGGGAAGCGGTGTTACATCATTTGCTGCTGATCTGTTTAAAACCGGACTGACCTATGACATGACAAAGTATGTTGCCGGCAAAAATCAGCAAAACAATACAAACCCCAATACAACTAATCCAAATCTGCCTGGGTATTACCCACCGGTAACGCCAGCAGTGCAAGCAGGAATGTCAACACAGACGATGCTGTTAACAATTGGTGTTCTTGCCGCAGTTGGTTTCTCAGCTTATTCTGCCATGGCGAACAAGCCAAAAAGAAAATAATGTTAAAAGGGTTTGGCATCGGAGAAGGGTTGCAGGTATTGACATTCCTGACAAATGAATTTTTCTCTATAAAAGCCCAAAACGAACAAAGTACCCGTAGCGGTGATTATTCGGCAAATATTGATCTGACAAACGGATATGCACCAATCACAGCTGCTGAAAACACACCTACCAAAACAGGTTTAAGTACATCAACGATCATCATATCAATTGCCGCAGTTTCAATTCTTGCCTCAGTAATATATCTTAAAAGAAAATGAGCATCACCAATCACATAACACAACCAACGGACAAGATTGCCCTAGCACTTGGCTCATTGGGGAGTACGGCTGATCGTGGCTGTCCTCCCAAAGGTCAGTGCAAAGGATGCACCCCGTTTTGTTGTGCAGATGGTGAGGAATCGCAATCGTATGTGAAAAAAGTAAGTGCCGGTGAGGTTGGATATGATGCAGCTATTGCCGCAGTAGCACTAATTGTAACATGTGTAATGCCAGTGGCAGGAGTAATGTTTACGGCAGCACTGGCAATAGAGCAATATGTATTAAAGCCATTTGTTGACTGGATTAATTTCGGAATGAATAAAAAGACACAAAAGGCATATGCGATTAAGCAAAGTGAACAAAGAGTAAAATCCGCTTTGAATTATATTACCGCAATGCTCCAGTGCCATTACCCATGGTGTGAAATGGTAAGCCACTATTCTACCAATCCAAACTATGCTTCAAACTCGCCATCATGGGGTGCAGACGGCCCAAACATTGGAAAAACACTTCGTGAACTGTATATTATATCTGCCAATAAGCTGAATAATACTCGTTTCGGCAAAACCAAACAGACAATTTCAAATACATTTTCCTTCACAGATCGGGTAAAGAATACTACAATGCAACCTGGACTGACAGTTATTACTGTGCCAAATATTGAATCTTACTGGATGGGGGAAAAGATTATTATTCCAGGGGTAAACATTGCCGACATTACCATCTTACATCGTTACGGAAAGTCGGCCAATACCACCACATGGGATTGTGACCGTGTATTCCTTGGAGATTGGATATATCCTACCGGTGCGTACGGTGATGGCCGTGGGTGTAAACTTGGCTATGGAAATGCTTCGCTTCAGGGAAGGGCGCAATCTTTTGGAGGGGCAAAGGATGGGTACAACGTGCGCAACATGAGCGGAAAGGGTGACCTTATCCTTAATATCCCATGGAAAGCAGAATACAAAAACCTTATTGGAAAACAGGTTGATCTTGCAAATCCTGTTTATATCAACGAGCAGGGGCAGGTATTCATTCCACCAGCACAATCAACCCTACCATTATCACCAGGGACAATTGACCCAATAACCGGAAAGTTAAAGCCATTATCACCCAACAAGGCTACTCTGACATCATCTGCCATGCAGATTCTATTGTTTATGGGTGTTGCAGCCGGTTTTCTGTACAAATCATTCAGGTAACTCAATTTGCAGCAAACAATTAATATTAATAACAACATGGACTTCGCAACACTTAAAACAGACGTAACATCATGGGTTACTGAAAACAAAATGACAGCAGCAGCAATCGGTATAGCAGGTGCAGCCGCAGTTTACTTCTTTGTAACATCATCGGGTAAGACACGGCCAAAAACAGCATTAAACGGCATCCACCGCAATCGTAGGCGCAAAACAAAAATGAAACTGATCGGACTTTCTTAAAGCATGGATGGTGCATTAATTTAAAATCTTCAATAAAAATCAAATAATAAAAAAACAATGAAAGCAACAAGACGCAGATCACACAGGACAATGGCATCCGCAAAACTTTCCTTATCCAAGATGGTTAGCGATGTTAAAGACCCTGCCGCCATCATTGGTGGACTGGTTGCCGGTAAAATTATCGGTGACATGCTTGACAAAGCAGTTTCAACTACGGCAACAGTGGCCGGTTTACGTGGCATCAGCAGCGTGAAAGAACTTCTCAAACCGGCTATTTTAGTTGGTGCAGGACTTGCCGCAAAGCAACTTCTGAAAAACCCTATTTTAAAAAATGTTGGAATCGGTGTGGCCGCTTATGGTGGTGCCGTAGCGGTGAACAGCATTGTATCTATCCCGCAATTATCAACATTTGGTGCGAATACAGCTGCTTCAAATAACCAAAAACCTCCAGTGGCCGGTTTGGGATTGTTGCCACGTGCTACGTTTCACCCAACGAGTGTTTCCCATTTGCAAAGCGTAAATAATGATCCATCAGGGGTTATCCTGTAACTCAATCGCTGGAAAATAAAATCAAATAGTAAATCAATAAAAAAATCACAACATGGAAATTTTAGGACTTAAAGGAATTGATGCACAGAGCGCATCACAGCTGGTAAATGTTATCGGACAGATGACGGATGCCGCAAAAACAGCAGTTATTCAGAAACTTGGCGATGTATCGAATTTTACCGAATCATCCAAGATGGCTACCTCACGCAGTAATTATATCAGCAGGTTGGCACAGCTTCCCGGCGATATTCTCACTCAGATCATCACCAATCAGGATCAGCTTAACGACAGCGAACTTTACAGTGTAGTTCCCCTGGGCGCATCGCTGACCACCCTGACCGAACTCTTTGACCCATCTGGCGCAAAGGTTGTTTCGGTAAGAAACGTGGCTAACCAGAAAGTTGATGCCGGAAAATGGTTTTTAGTGTCAGCCATCGAAATTTTGTACGGTATTGATGCCGTTAACACCACTACCGGATATGCAGCAACCTTCGGGTATGAGCCTATTCCTGCAAAAGTATTCAACGGTGAGTTGGAAATCACGCAGAATGGCCGCAAAATCTTCTCCAAACAATCTATGACAGCATTTTGGGCTGGTGTAGGTGCAGCAGCTATTGCCGTTGGCCCGTTGGGTGCAACCTATAATGCTCGTGCAATCTATACGCTTGATAACCCTAAATGGATTCGTCCGATGGAAGAAATCAAAGGCCGCATGGAATGGAATGTTGCTCCTGGTGCTGCTAACTCGTTTATCAAACTCCGCTTAATCGGAACCGTGAACGAACGTGCCTAAC
>CAZVTL010000337.1:0-3525 GCA_964630075.1 uncultured Tangfeifania sp. | reverse complement strand
TTTCAAAATATCCCTACATTTATTTTACCTTTCTTACATCGAACTCACGTTATTTTAATGTTGTTCTATTGGTTGGTCAATTTCCTTCAGAACAGGGAGAAACTAAAACACAACCTGGTTTTTGAAAAAATAAAGGCCAAAAAACTCCATGAGTTGGACATGATGAAATTGAGGTTTTATACCAATATCTCCCACGAAATACGCACCCCGCTCACCCTGATTCTTGGACCACTTGAAAAATTAAGGAACAATACGATACCCGCAGCAGATATCCAGGGACACTTGGAGGTGATGCATCGAAATGCCAATCAACTCAATGAACTGATCAACCAGTTGTTGGATTTCAGAAAAATGGAAAGTGGAAACTTAAAACTGGCGCTCAAGCGGGGTGATTTGGTCTCTTTTGTGGCAGGAATCGTCAGTTCCTTTGGGAAATTCGCCGAAGAGAAGGAGATTGAGCTTAAATTCAACTCCCTGAAAAAGGAGATCGTTACCAATTTCGACGAAGACAAGATAGCCAAGATCATGAACAACCTACTTTCCAATGCCTTTAAATTTACCGGAAAGGGGGGTAAAATTGTCGTCAATATCTCGCTGGTCTTTGATTCAGAAGATCAGGATGCATCCATTCATGGCAGCGAGCGGCGGGTGATCGAAATTACGGTAAAGGATACAGGTATTGGGATCGAAGAGTCCAACCTGGAGAAGATATTTAACCGGTTCTTCCAGGTGGATCAGTTCGCCGCCCAAACCGGTACAGGAATTGGTCTTGCACTTACCAGGGAGCTGGTCAAGCTCCACAATGGAAAGATATTCGTCACCAGCAAGCCTGGCAAAAGTTCGAAATTCACGATCCATCTGCCTTACGAAGATCTTAAAAACGTTTCTTCAACCACCGAATCCCTTCTCGCAGAGGGGAATGGTGAAAGAGCACAAGTCATTGCCCTGGAAGAAGCGGTAAATGAGTTGTCAATCACAGGTCAGAAAATTATGCTGTTGGTCGACGACAACGCGGATGTCAGGTATTTCATCAAATCCCATTTTTCGTCTGGTTACCAAATTGTTGAAGCCAAGGATGGAGTGGAAGGGTGGTATATGGCACTCAAAACCATCCCCAACATCATCATCAGTGATGTAATGATGCCCGAAATGGATGGCTTTGAATTTTGCCGGAAGATCCGGAAGGACGAACGAACCTCCCATATTCCAATTTTGCTGTTGACAGCGCTTGGATCCAGGGAACATGAGATAGAAGGTCTGAGCCTGGGGGCAGACGATTACATCACCAAACCTTTCGATCTGGTGATTTTACAAACGAAGGTGGAGAATATATTGTCCGTCAGGCAGTCACTAAAGCAAAAATATGCCGGTGAGGTATTCCTGCAGCCCAGTAACATCGTTCTAAGCTCTCCCGACGAACGGTTCCTGCAAAAGGCTATCCATGTCGTAGAAAACAACATCTCGGATCCGGATCTGGACATCGACCGTTTTGCAACAGAAATAGGTGTCAGCAGGATGCAGTTGTACCGCAAACTCAATGCGCTCACCGAGATGACAGTGAAAGAGTTTGTTCGGGATATCAGGTTAAAAAGAGCAGCACAGCTGCTGGTTCAAAAGAAGATGAACGTTTCGGAAGTCGCCTATGCCGTGGGTTTTAAAGATCTCTCACATTTCCGCAAATGCTTCAGGATTGAGTTCGGAATGAGCGCTTCCGACTACATGGAGAAGCATTCGGAGCCTAGATTATAATCCATTGATGTAAATTCATTCCCAATTTCTTGTCGATTTTTCGAGAAGTGATTAATCTGTTGGTATTCATGCATATGACAATAAAGTCACGAACATGGATGATCAATTTTACCCGTTATTTGGGAAATATAACCCGCTGATGTTATTCCCAGCCATCCTTTTTGATATGATTTTTGGGATCCAACCAACAGGGTTGGCCTAACTTTACCAAACCAAACGCACCTATTGCAATGAAGGAGACAAGCAAGAAACTGAAAGTGGTCAACTGGATGATTGTGGGTATGACCATTGTCATGACGATCATCCTTACTTTTTTGATTTTTTCCAGTTTGTGATTTGGTGTTTAACAACAAACTTATAACACGCATGATGAAAAAAAATGTACTGATCATATCACTGCTGTTTCTGCTTTTATCTCCTGGTAGACTATGGTCGCAGGAGGTTAAAATTAACGGACTGGAGATGGCCGTAAGAATGGCAGACTCCGAAATCAAACTATTTCCTGATCCCTGGACCGTAGATTTTAATCCCAAGCCTGTGTGGAACTACACCCAGGGCCTTATTGCCCAGTCCATGATGCAGGTGGAAAAGGCCAGTAAGAACGCGGCTTACTTCAAATATGCGGAAAAGTATGCTCTTCATTTTATCGATACCAGTGGTGCTATTTTGGGATACAAAAAGGCGGACTTCAACATTGATGTGGTGAATTCAGGAAAATTTCTCTTCGCCATGTATGAAAAGACCGGAGACCAGCGCTACATCAAGACCATCCATCTTTTGAGAGACCAGCTGAAGGAACAGCCCCGTACCGAAGCGGGTGGGTTTTGGCACAAGCTGCGTTATCCCAACCAGATGTGGCTGGATGGCCTCTACATGGGTGCGCCCTTTTATGCCCAATATGCCCAGTTTTTCAACAAGCCTGCGCTGTTTGAGGATGTCGTCAAACAATTCCTCCTGGTCCACAAACATACCTATGATCCAAAAACCGGATTGAACTACCATGCCTGGGATGAAAAGAAAATCCAGAAATGGGCCAATCCTGAAACTGGCTGCTCCCCCAATTTCTGGGGCAGGGCAGAGGGCTGGTATGCCATGGCACTCGTGGATGTACTCGATTTCCTTCCCCTGGACCACCCAGGCAGACCCAAATTGATTGAAATACTAAACCAGGTAGCCGCAGGAATCAAGAAACACCAGGATGCAGCCACCGGATTGTGGTACCAGGTTTTGGACCAGGGGAACCGGGAGGGTAACTACCTGGAAGCAACGGCCTCCTCCATGTTCTCCTACACCCTGCTGAAAGCGGTTCGCAAGGGTTACATCTCCAAAGATTACCTGCAAACAGCCACCAAAGGTTATTTGGGAGTTGTCAAACATCTGATTAAGGAGAATGTGGATGGCTCCATCAACCTGACAAAGTGCTGTGCAGTTGCCGGTCTGGGCGGAGATCCCTACCGAAGCGGCTCCTATGAATATTACATAAACGAAACGATACGGGACAACGATCCCAAAGGAGTTGGACCATTTATCATGGCCTCGCTCGAATACCATATTAAATAACCGTTCTTAAAATAAAATAAACTTAATAATTAACTATGATGAAAATGAAGCAAAGTTTTCTTGGAAAGGTTTGCCTTTTGGTAATGGTGGTGATTTTCTCCAGTGCCCAGATTTATGCCCAAAAGGTTACTGGAGTAGTGGTTGATGAAACCAATGTACCAATGCCTGGCGTAAATGTTGTGGTAAAAGGTACAACCAATGGGGTAATCACCAACA
>CAZVTL010000336.1:0-3526 GCA_964630075.1 uncultured Tangfeifania sp. | reverse complement strand
CTCTCTTTTGCCCGTCCGGAGAAAGAGTTCAAAATCTTTCAGTTTCCCCAAAACCAAATTCCAAGGATTGACGGGGAGTTCTCAGATTGGAAAATGGTTCCCGAAACCTATACCATTGGCATTGAGGAGCTCAAAAACACCAAATTTGGGGAGGGGGTCGCCCAGGATCCAAAAGATTTTGACCTGAAGGTGAAGGTCGGATGGGTAAAGGATTTGAACCGGCTCTACTTCTTCATCGATGCCTACGACAATTACTGGGATTTCAGCGATCCGGTGATGCGGCAGGATATCTTTGAACTGGTGGTGGACGCCGATCTTTCCGGAGGTCCCTTTATCTACAAGGAAAACAGCAACAAGGAGATCGTTCCGCTGAGTCAGCTTTACTTTAAGGGACACGGTGCGCATGCCCAGAACTACCATGTATTCACGCCCGCAAAAGACAAGGATTGGGCGATGCCCTGGGGCAATACCCCATGGATCAAGGAGTTCCCGCATGCCAATGCGGCCTGCAAATACAATCTCAAGTCTGGGGAGAGCGGACGCATGCAAATGGAGTTTTACATCACCCCCTATGATTATGCCGCCTTCGAAGGGCCCGATCGTTCCATCGTGTCCAATCTGAAAGAGAATGAATTGATCGGTCTATCCTGGTCGATGCTCGATTTCGATGGACAGAAATGTGAGTCGTTTATGAACCTTTCGCACGACCTGAAGATGATCAACAACGCCTCTTACCTCTGTGCCTTCCGGCTAATGCCGCTGGAAAAGGAGTTTGCAAAAGCCATCGATGCCAACTGGAAATTCGCAACAGAGAACCGGGAAAAGCGGATCATCCGCTTCTACGACTATTCGGTGGGTGAAATCACCAAATGGCACTGGGATTTTGGCGATGGCGAATCTTCGGAAGAGCAAAATCCGGTCCACCAGTACAAACAGGGCAAAGAGTGGGTCGTTATCCTAACGGTGGAAGGTCCGGCAGGAAAATCTGTTCGCTCCAAGGTGTGGGATGTAGTGACGCAGTAAGATCAAAATGCTAACGCAACAAGTTAATTATGAAAATATTAATGTTTTTTGTGGTATTTCTTGTCTCCGCTTTCACTGCTTTTGCCCAAATAAGACCGGTCAATCTGAAGTGCGAATATCTTCACAATCCGGAGGGCATCGACATGCCTGATCCGCGTTTTTATTGGCAGTTGGTTTCGGAGGAGAATGGTCAGGTGCAGACAGCATGGCAGATTTTGGTCGCAACTTCGCAGGAAAAGGCTGACAAAAACATAGGGGATGCTTTCGATTCAGGGAAAGTAAGGAGCACTCAAAGTACCCAGGTCGTTTACCGCGGAAAAAAGCTTAATCCGGCTATGGACTATTTCTGGAAAGTAAAAGTTTGGGATAAAAATAGCAAAGCTTCCAAGTGGAGCGAAACTGCAACTTTTTCAACCGGTTTATTTACAGAAGCTGATTGGGCGACTGCCCAATGGATTGCATGGAAAACACAGGAAGAATGGGAACTGGCCTGGTGGAAACGAAAAGCAATTGAAGAACAATGCCACGAGGTAAGTTTACCATCCTATTTCGGGGCGCGCATGTCAATGTGGGAACGTTATCTGTTTCATCACGAGAATCCTTATGACCCTTCTCCTCTAATGCGAAAGGAGTTCAGGGCCGAAAAGAAAATAAAATCAGCAAAAGCATTTATTGCCGGAATTGGTTACCACGAATTGTACATCAACGGTAAAAAAGTTGGCGACCATATGCTTGACCCGGGGTGGACAAACTACCCACAAACCGTACTTTATGTGGCACACGATGTAAGCGAATATTTCAGGAAAGGCCAAAATGCGATTGGTGTAATGCTGGGGCGAGGCAACTACGGTTTACTTGCCAACGACCACTGGAGTTTTTGGAAAAAGGGAGGTTATATTGGTCAACCCAAATTAAAATGCCGGTTCAGAATTACTTACACCGATGGCTCAGAAGAAGACATCGTTAGCGACCTAAGCTGGAAAGTTACCGGAGGGCCAGTGGTTTACGACGACCCGCACATGGGCGAGATTTACGATGCCACCAAAGAAGTTGCGGGCTGGAATGAGCCGGGAATTGATACAAATTCATGGGACAAAGTAAATACAGCACCTTCGCCCGGAGGTAAATTGAAAGCACAGTTAAACGAACCTATCCGCATAGTTAAAAAAACAAAACCAGTTCAGGTAGAAACCAGGGGTTGGAGAAAAGAAGTTTGGGGTGATGCAGGAACCAACATGGCAGGCTGGATCAGTATCAGGGTTAATGCACCAAAAGGTACCCGAATCAGTGTGTACTATGGCGAAAAAGAAAATGTAATGGATCTGGACCAACCCGGTGGGTTGCAACAATCGGCATATATAGCCAAAGGTATTCCGGGCGAAATAGCCACCTGTCATTTTTCTTACAAGGGATTTAGGTATTTTCTAATTAAGGGCCATGAGAATCAGTTAACCAAAGATGAAATTGATGTTTGCCAGGTGAACTCTGACGTTACACAGGTTGGAAAGTTTGAATGTTCTGACCCAACAATTAATGCCATTCATCAACTGTGCGATAAAGCCATGATTTCAAACCTGCATAGTATTCCAACTGATTGTCCGCACCGCGAAAAAAATGGCTGGATGGGTGATGCGGTTACCGGAATAGAAATGGGCATGGGCAATTATGATTTGGCTGCATCAATGACCAAGTTTATTCGGGACATCTTCGATGGGCAAAATAAAGAAACAGGCACACTTTCTGTCATTGCTCCCGACAGCAGGTATGTTTCAGGGAAATCGCCGTTGTGGGGTTCCGCCGGTGTTCAACTTCCATATTACATGTATAATTACTACGGCGATACGCGAATTATTGAACAATACTGGGATAAAATGATGCACTTTGTCGAAAGTGTCTGGAACCTTAATCAGGTTAAAGAAAAGCCCGGTTTATTCACCGATGTCTTATCCGATTGGTCGTCGCCTTATGGCAATCACCCTAATGAAGGAGAGGAAGTTTATGTAACCATGAACTACTTTCAGGTACTTACACGGATGATGGAAATGGCAAAAGTGATTGGCAAAACTTCAGACCTCAAAACCTTGCAGAAAAAAGCTGATGTGGTTAAAGAAGCTGCGTATACCTATTTCTTTAATAAAGATTTACAACGTTTTGAAGGGATTGACTCTGCCGATTACCGGCAAGGACCAAATGCACTGGCATTGTATTATGGAATGGTAAAATCGGAACATCAGGAAAAAGTATTAAACGATTTGATTCATGACATTACTGTGAACCGCGAGATGCACATCTATGGGGGAATCTTTACCGGGCTTGTGCTATGGGAATTGTTGCCGCAAAAGGGCTATGCCGATGTAGCCTATAAAGTAGCCATCAACGACACCTATCCAGGTTATGGTTTTATGCTTAAAAATGGGGCAACAACCCTTTGGGAACACTGGCCCGATGGAGCATCGCATATTCACTATTTTATGGGATTTGTCGACAATTTTCTGATCCGGCA
>CAZVTL010000335.1:0-3542 GCA_964630075.1 uncultured Tangfeifania sp. | reverse complement strand
TGATTGCCTTGATATCCTCCGCCAGAAGGTAATTCGGAGCCTTTGATTCTGTCGTGGTATCCGGATCCACTACCAGGTAAATATCGATCTTTTCAAGATTTTTTTTGTCTGCAGCCTGCTCAAGGGTGGTCAGCGTAGCCCCCTGTTTCTTGAACAGTTCTCCCCACTGGGAGTAACCGCTGTTTTCGGTATCTGTCCAAAGGTAGTGAAAGGGCTGTCCGGATTTGGTTGTCTCGCGGTTGTACCAGTTGTCGAGACCAACTACCTGCGCCACGGATGTAAAAGGGGCGATAAAAAGAGACAGAAACAGCGCAATTGCAAGATTCCTGAAGCTACTTGGAGGTGTACCGATTTTTTTCATGCTATAATAATTTGATTTTAAAGGTAGTAAAAAATTTATGTCGCCGGAATTAATATCATCTTCCTGTATATTGGAAGGCAACATGTTCGTTTCATCATGGTTGTTTTGATGGATCGATGCAGTCATTTGAAACAAAATGCAAGAAAGCAAAATTAGTGGTTTAAATGTTCAAACTACCCAAATATAATCTTTTTAATCCCTTTCGGGAAAAATATCGGGTGAAACACTGCACTTCGAACTGAGAATGGCATATAATTGAAAAAAGTGAAATATAATTGATAGTCAAACGGCGAGTTTTTAGCTAATTTTGAAGTTGAACCAAAGTTGTAGAAACTAAAACCCGGAAACGATATGAGATGCCGAAGCCCGTTCCTTTTTGTTGCAGCATTGCTGCTGTTCTTATCAGCCTCTTGTCAGCCAACCGGCCATGACCAGAAGAAGTCTGCCGATTTGATTTCAAGTCAACTCAAACTTCTGGCCGATCATTACAAAGAGGCCAAAATCAATCCTGGCGGTGTGAGAGCAGATGCAGTGACAGTCCGAAGCTTGAATGCAGCGGGCAACATGAACCTGATCCCTTCCAAAGATTGGTGCAGTGGGTTTGTGGCTGGATCCTTTTGGAAGGCCTATACCTTAACCGGCGACAAGGTGCTGATGCAGCTGGCGGCTGATTTTACCAAACCGCTCGAACAGGAGAAATACAATGGCAAGACGCATGACATGGGATTCAAGATGTTTTGTAGTTATGGGCAAGGTTATGTCCTAACAAAGGATACATCCTACCGGAGCATTTTGATCCAGTCGGCCAAGACACTTGCCACACGTTTCAATGAAAAGGTAGGCGCCATCCGTTCCTGGGACCACAACCAGGACAAATGGCAATTCCCTGTGATCATCGACAACATGATGAACCTCGAATTACTTTTCTGGGCATCCAAAGAAACCGGCGATCAACGTTTTTATGACATTGCGGTAAAACACGCCAACACCACCCTTGCCAACCATTTTCGTCCCGACAACAGCTCCTACCATGTCATTGGTTACGATACCCTGACGGGGAAAGTCCTCCAAAGGAATACCCACCAGGGATTGTCGCACGAATCAGCCTGGTCGCGCGGCCAGGCCTGGGGGTTGTATGGTTACACCATGTGCTACCGCGAAACAAAGATCGAGCTTTATCTGCAGCAGGCAGAGAAAATAGCTGAATTTGTCCTCAACCATCCCAATTTGCCAAAGGACAAGGTTCCCTATTGGGATTTTGATGCACCAGCCTCCGCCCAGACACCTAGGGATGCCTCAGCTGCTGCGGTAACTGCCTCTGCCCTCTTTGAGCTGGCACAATATCTCCCAGCAAAAAAAGAGCATTACCTCGAATCCGCAACGGCCATCTTATCCAGCCTCGAAAGGAATTATGCCTCAAAAGCGGGCGAAAATAAGGGTTTCCTGCTTGGCCACTCCACCGGTTCATTCCCATCGAAAACGGAAGTCGATGTACCCATCAACTATGCCGACTACTACTATTTGGAGGCAATTGGAAGGCAGATCGAATCCTACAAAAAATCAAAATAGCAGTTCATTCAATCCTGTCAAGGATACAAACCTTTAGGTTTATTTGCAAATGTCAAACCTGTCAGGTAAACAACCTGTCAGGTTTAAACATTCAAACCTGTCAGACACACAAACTGTTAGGATTTAAAGCAAATATCAAACCTGTCAGGTAGACAACCTGTCAGGTTTAAAGATAAATAAACATGAGCCATTTACCTGGTAAGATTATATGTATCTCATTGTTACTGTTGCTGTGGATGAAAAATGAAGTCACGGCACAAAACTTTGTCCACCCGGGTATCGACCAAACCGAGGCCGACCTGCAACAGCTGAAAAAGAGGGTGGCTGATGGAGAACAACCCTGGAAAGATGCATTTGACCGCTTGAAGGTGGCCACAGAGCCTCCGTTCCAGTTCAAGCCCTTTGCTCATGTCGTCAGGGGGCCCTATGGCAAACCCAACATCGGAGGTGACGATCTGATGAGAAGTTCCAACATGGCCTACAATTGCGCCCTGATGGGTTACCTCACGGAAGATAAGGCCTATTCGTCCAGAGCGATCGAAATTCTCAACAGCTGGTCGCCGGTGCTTTGGGATTTCGATTACAACGATGCGAAGTTGTTGGCAGGCTGGACCGGCCATCTGCTCTGCAATGCCGCGGAGATACTGCGCTATACCAATACAGGGTGGAAATCTGAAGAGATCAGCCGGTTTTCTGAGATGCTGATGACGGTCTATTATCCCCTGATACGCTATTACTACCCGCAGGCCAATGGCAACTGGGACGGAGCCATCATCCACTCCATCCTGGCCATTGCCATCTTCACCGACAATCGACAGATGTTCGACGATGCCATCGGCCATTTTTGTCATGCACCCATCAACGGAAGCCTATTCAAGTACATCTACCCAAGCGGCCAGTGCCAGGAATCGATGCGCGACCAGGCGCACGTGCAACTGGGACTCGGCGAATTTGCTGGTGCGGCAAAAATTGCCTTTACCCAGGGGGTAGATCTCTTTTCTTTCGCCAACAACCGTTTGGCACTTGGGTATGAATACACCGCCCGCTTCCTGATGGGAGAATCTCCCCACTGCTACGGAAAAATTTCAGAAAAAGCGAAAACCCTCCGCGATGACTACGAAACGGTCTACCGTCATTATGCAGCAATGGGCATTGATCTTCCCTACACCAAAATGGCTGCCGATTCGGTGCGTCCCAAGGCAAGCCGAAGCATTCTAACCTCTTTTCGGGCACCTACCGGGAAAGTTGTACTCCCCAAAGGAGCACCGCTCCCCTCACCCATCGCCTGGCCGGCTGGAGCCATTGAGCAGCCGGTCAGCACCGCACCGGCAAATGCGGTAAGGGTTGCACCAGGCCAATCCCTGCAGGCAGCCCTTGATCAGATTGCAGGCAACAAGGGATGGATTGTAGCGACCGCTGGAATACACAAATTACCAACAACGCTTAAAATTCCATCGGGCATCACCCTGTCGGGGGAAGGTCTCTCCACCATCCTTTTTCTCGATCCTGCATCGGGTGTGCGGGATGCCATAGCAAATGCCACGGACGACCTCCACGATGCAGTGATCTGTGACCTGGTGCTGGAAGGATCGACCGATACCGATCCGGGCAG
>CAZVTL010000334.1:0-3565 GCA_964630075.1 uncultured Tangfeifania sp. | reverse complement strand
TAGCTTAATGTTTTAAGTAGTCCAAAAAATATGATGAAGTATAATCCAAAAAGAACAACTGAAATTTTCAATTTTGGATTTTGGATCGGGAGACACCAGTTGTTCCACTTTAAGATCCTCAACTTATCGCCAAAAATTAACTTCCAATGGTCAATTCCGATAATAAATAGAAAGCATAAAGTTAGCAAATTTAACCGAGTTAACCCTTCGTATAATATTTATCAATCCCCTTCGCAACGATAATGGCCAACTCTTCAGGGGTATCAATACCTACCGTGGAATGTTCCGTGACCATGGTTTTGATTTGGTAGCCGTTCTCCAGCCAACGCAGCTGTTCCAATGATTCGGCCTTTTCGAGGAATCCTTCCGGCAACAGGCTAAGCTTGTGCAGAATATCCCTCCGGTAGGCATAAATTCCAACATGACAGTGGTATTTGAAAGATCCGATCCAATCCTGTTGTTCCGCCTTAAAAACCATTGGGATAGGCATCCTGCTAAAGAACAAGGCATTACCATGAATGTCAAGGGCTACTTTTGCCTCCGCCGGATTGAAAAGGACCTCAGAATGGTTAATCTGTTGAATCAATGTTACTATTTCGGTCGAAGAATCATCCAAAAAAGGTTTTTGCAGGAGGATAATCTGTTCAGGTTGAATGAAGGGTTCGTCTCCCTGTACATTGATCACAACGTCAAATTCAACACCTGTATCTTCAATGATCTTCGTCACAGCCTCTGCACAACGATCGGTTCCACTGCGATGATTCACAGAGGTCATCACCACCTTTCCACCAAAGTCGCGCACAACGTCTGCAATTCTTTCATCATCCGTTGCTACCCAGGCATCTTCCACCGCCTGGATCACCTGTTCATAAACCCTTTGAATCATTGGTTTGCCGGCAATGTCGGCAAGTGGCTTCCCCGGAAATCGCGAGGATCCATACCTGGAGGGGATAATGGCTACAAATTTGGGCGTCATTGTAATGCTTGTTTATCCTGCAAAAATAGCCAATGTTTCACAGATTAATGTTAAATTTGTCGCTCCAAATTTATTGTTGATTGCATGGATACACAAGAGATTAAGCAACGCTTCAGCATCATCGGGAATGCTCCCGGACTGAATCGGGCCATCGAAGTAGCCCTTCAGGTGGCTCCGACCGATCTCTCCGTGCTAATCAGTGGAGAGAGTGGCGTAGGAAAAGAGTCCTTCCCCCAAATCATTCACTACTATTCACCCCGAAAACATGGCAAGTACATCGCCATCAACTGTGGCGCAATCCCGGAAGGAACGATTGACTCTGAGCTTTTTGGTCATGAAAAGGGCTCTTTTACAGGTGCGCTGAACGATCGCAAAGGCTATTTTGAAGTAACAGACGGCGGCACCCTTTTCCTGGATGAAATTGGGGAACTCCCTATATCTACTCAGGTAAGGCTCTTAAGGGTATTGGAAACCGGCGAATTTATCCGGGTAGGCTCTTCACAGGTACAGAAAACCAACGTCAGGGTCATCGCAGCCACCAATTTCGACCTGACACACGCAATCAAGGAGGGAAAATTCAGGGAAGATTTGTACTACCGGCTCAACACAGTACCCATCAAAGTATTGCCCTTGCGGGAAAGAGGGACAGATGTGCTATTGCTTTTCAGGAAATTTGCCAACGACTTTGCCGAACGTTACAAAATGCCCTCCATACGACTGAATGAGGAAGCCCAGAAAATCTTCCTCGGCTATCGCTGGCCGGGCAATGTGAGACAGCTCAAGAATATTACAGAACAGATTTCAATCATCGAAACGGAGCGTGATATAGTCGCTGAAAAACTGATCCACTACATTCCCAGCGAGGAACCAGCATATCTTCCTGCAGTCTATCACAGGGAGGCAGATGCCAGGACCCTGGAGAATGAACGGACCATGATGCTCAATGCCCTGATCGGGTTGAAAAAGGAGCTGGATGAATTAAAAGAAAAATTCAGCCAACTGGTAAGTGGTCATCCGACACCTGTTCGCACCGAAACGACCGATGAAGGATACATGCAGCTGTTCCACGAAGGACAAAGTAACCCTGGGAAGGAAGAAACAATGGTACCAGGAATTCTCAAACCAAACGCAAGGGGCCATATTCAGGATACCGAAGAATTCGTTGAGGAGTCACTTTCCATTGAGGAGAAGGAGATGGAGCTCATTCTAAAGGCACTTGAACGACACAATGGCAAGAGAAAACTGGCGGCCGATGAGCTGGGAATTTCCGAGAGAACACTCTACCGAAAGATCAAAGAATACAGCCTACCACAAAAATGAAAAGTATCATTAAATATACAGGAGTTCGCCTCCCACTCATGCTACTGCTGCTGCTACCCTTGGCCGGTTGTAAAATTGGCTATTCCCTGAGCGGAGCATCCATCTCTCCGGAAGTCAAGAGTGTCTTTGTGGATTATTTCAGAAATCGGTCCAAAGTAGTCAACCCAACACTAAGTCAGTCGTTCACAGAGGCCATGAAAGACAAATTTGTCAACGAGACTGGACTCAGCCTCAACAAGGACCAGGGGGATCTGGAGTTTTCAGGAGAGATTACTGGTTACGATATTCGCCCGCTGGCTATTCAAAAGAGCGAATCCGGCATGGATTTTGCCTCCCAAAACAGGCTAACCATTACCGTCAAAGTTATTTTTGTCAACAACAAGGACCACGAACAGGACTTCAACACCACCTTCTCTGCCTATTACGATTGGGACAGCGCCAAAACGATCAACCAGGTGGAAAGCGACGCGGTCCAGGTAATCACCACCCAGTTGGTAGACGACATTTTCAACAGATCCGTCGCCAATTGGTAACCATCAACACAAATTCTCCCTTTCAAAGAATAAGTGTTGTTTGGACATAGGAATAAAAACAGCTAAATTGCAGCAAATTAGGCAACCTGACATCAGATAAGTCTACCATGTCAATTACGAAGGATCAGTTGATACAGTATCTTGAGAAACCCGGATTACTCAAGGAACAAACCATTGGGGATCTGAAGGAGATCGTCGAAGAGTTTCCCTATTTTCAAACAGCTCAACTTCTTTATACCTATAACCTTTGTGCAAGGGATAATTTCAGGTACGAGACCTATCTTAAAACCTGTTCCATTTATGCCACCGACCGGAGTGTCCTGTACAGACTATTACACCCCCAATTGAAACCTGGTCCGCCTGTCAGTATACCGAATCACATTGAATCAATAGCCGAAGACTCCACCATGCTCCTCGAATTTTCGGATGAGAAACAGATTGCTGCAATGGAGGACCCACCACTTATTGTGGTTGAATCCAATGAAACGGATATCATTGACTTTGACCTGTTGAGTTTCGAACAACCCGACGATCTCTTCCAACTGGATGAACCGGAAGCTGCCACTGCTGACACATCTTCCGCTCCGATAACCGAAGCATCCGCACCCAAAACAGCTAAGAAAGTAGATTTGATCGAGCAATTCATCAAAGTTAATCCAACCATTCAGCCCCGAACCGAGGCTTTAACCGCTCAAAATGAACATTTTGAGTTGAAGGAGGAGGAGGAAACAGAAAA
>CAZVTL010000333.1:0-3643 GCA_964630075.1 uncultured Tangfeifania sp. | reverse complement strand
CTTCGCGTTCGCTCTCCATCACATTAAACTTATCTCCCGCCTGTGGAGCCCCATTCAATCCGAGGATTAAAACAGGTTCAGCAGGGCCTACCACTTCAACGCGTTGATTACGTTCATTAAACATTGCCTTGATGTGACCAAAATGAGGTCCGGCCAAAAGCACGTCTCCCACTTTCAGGGTACCTGATTGAACCAGAATGGTTGCCACGTATCCACGTCCTTTGTCGAGGGTGGATTCGATGACCGAACCATTGGCCCTTTTGTTCGGGTTGGCCCTTAAGTTGAGCATTTCTGCTTCCAGCAATACTTTTTCGAGCAGTTCGGCAACACCCAGACCAGATTTGGCGGAGATGTCGTGCGACTGGTATTTTCCGCCCCAGCTCTCTACCATGTAGTTCATGTTGGCCAGCTGATGCTTGATTTTTTCAGGATCTGCGGTATGTTTGTCGACTTTGTTGATGGCAAAAACAATCGGAACACCAGCTGCAGAGGCGTGGTTGATGGCCTCGATGGTCTGTGGCATCACGTCGTCGTCGGCCGCTACAATGATGATGGCGATGTCGGTTACCTGGGCACCCCTTGCACGCATGGCGGTGAATGCCTCGTGACCCGGTGTATCCAGGAAGGTGATCTTGCGGCCATCTTCCAGTTTTACGTTGTATGCTCCGATGTGCTGGGTGATACCACCCGCTTCACCTGCGATAACGTTGGCTTTCCGGATGTAGTCGAGCAGGGAGGTTTTACCGTGGTCGACGTGTCCCATGACGGTGACAATCGGTGGACGAGGTTTGAGATCCTCCTCAGAATCTTTCTCTTCGAGGATTGCCTCCTGTACTTCAACGGATATAAATTCTACTTTGAAGCCAAACTCGTCAGCTACCACCGACATGGTCTCTGCATCAAGACGTTGGTTGATGGATACGAAGAGTCCCAGTGACATACAGGTTGCAATAACCTGGGTTGGGTTGACATCCATCATGCTGGCCAGTTCACTCACAGAGACGAACTCGGTAATTTTGATGATGTTCCTGTCTATATCGGCCTGTGCACCCTCTTCCGCCATCTTCTCCGTATAGGCTAGACGCTTGTCGCGGCGGTGTTTGGAGCCCCTGGTCTTTTGGCTCTTGGTAGTCAGGCGGGCAAGGGTCTCCTTGACCTGCTTTTGTACATCCTCTTCGTTAACCTCTTTTTTGAGGGGTAACTTCTTTTTTACGACCAGTGAACTTTTCTTCTTGATCGTACTTTTCTCTTTCTCCCCGACTTTCTTCTCCTTGGGTTCGTCGGTTTTCTTTTCGATATTCAGCGGAACGCGCTCTTTTGCATCTTTGGATACACGTTTGCGTTTCTTTTTGCGCAGCGAACGGTCTTCGTCACGTACGCCAATTCCTTTTTTCAATCCTTCGACCGGCAGTTCAATTTTCCCGATTACCTTGGGTCCGGAGAGAATCTCCCTGGCATGTTTGAAAATTTCTTCTGGAACCTCTTCTCCATCGGGGAAGATCTCTTCCAGTGCATCTTCACGGTGTTTCCCGTCACGAAGCGGTTTTATTGGTTTTCCTTCCGGTGATTTTGGCGTGATATGCTTTTTCTTGGTAAGGGTGATCTCTTTTTTGTTTTTGTCTGAAGCTTTTGGCGCATCCAAATCGATCTTACCAATAATGTTCAGGTTGGATTCCAGATGGGTGACATTCGAAATCATCTCAGGGAGACGCTCTTCGTGGATCGGCTTTTGAGCGATGGGTTCAGCGGGTTCCCTAACTTCGGGTGCCGGACTTGACGGTGGCGCTACTACAGCTATGGGAGCAACCGGTTTTTCCTGCGGTTTTTCAGCCACCGGTGAAGCAGTTTCTGCCTTGACCGGACGGGCAACCCCTTCCGTACTCTTTGGCCGGGCCGATAGATTGTCCAGGTCTACTGAGCCAACCACCTTGATGGTGGGTTTCTCCGGCAGGGTAGTATGCAAAATCTCAGGTTTCTGGACTTTAACCTGTGGCTCATGGTGCTTGATATCCTTGTGATGAAGGCTATTGTCGGTGATGTTGACAGAATCGTCTTCAAAATCTTCGGGATGAGCTTTGTGTTCACTGGGATGAACATCATCGATGGTGATGGTATCTCTTTTCAGGCGTCCGGGGCGGTGCATGTCAGCCTCAACTTTGGCGTCATGATCCTTTCGGAACTGTTTTTCGAGAAGAGCCTGGGCGTCAGCATCGATCTTCGCGTTGGGATCAGGGGTCATCTTGATCCCCTGTTTGTTCAGAAACTCTACGATCGTAGAGATCCCCACGTTCAGTTCACGTGCAATTTTACTTAACCTTGATACTTTGTTACCTGTATCCATACTTTGCCAAACAGTTTATATTTGCTTTATCTCTTCCGGATGATTGAACGTCTGACAATTACTGTTCAAATTCGGACTTTAGTATGCGCAGAACTTCGTCGATGGTCTCTTCTTCGAAGTCCGTGCGTTTTATCAACTCCTCCCGAGAGAGGTTCAGCACATTTCTGGCGGTATCGCAACCAATGGATTTGAGTCCGTCAAGAACCCAGTCATCGATCTCATCTGCAAATTCTTCCAGTGAAACGTCTTCTTCATCTGCAATTTCGCGATCACGGTAGACATCAATATCGTAACCTGTGAGTTGGCTGGCAAGTTTGATGTTCAAACCGCCTTTCCCGATGGCCAGCGAAACTTCCTCCGGCTTCAGGAATACCTCAACCCTGTTTTCGTTGCCATATATCTTGATGGAAGATATTTTGGCAGGGTTGAGCGCCCTTTGTATATATAGTTGATTGTTGTTGGTAAAGTTAATTACATCGATGTTCTCGTTGCGCAACTCCCTCACGATACCGTGAATACGGGAACCTTTCATTCCAACGCAAGCCCCAACCGGGTCGATACGGTCGTCATAGGATTCAACGGCAACCTTGGCACGTTCCCCCGGAATCCGCACAATCTTCTTGATGGTGATCAAACCATCCGAAATCTCAGGTACCTCCAGCTCGAAAAGTCTTTCAAGGAAGACCGGGGAGGTACGTGAAAGAATGATGTAAGGACTGTTGTTTCTCATCTCCACCTTGATGACAACGGCACGAACACTGTCTCCTTTTCTGAAAAAATCTGAAGGGATTTGTTCGTTCTTGGGGAGGATCAACTCATTGCCTTCGTCGTCGAGCAACAGCAGCTCTTTTTTCCAGATCTGGTAGACCTCGCCTGTAACGATCTCTCCAATTCGGGATTTGTATTTTTGGTAGATGTTGTCTTTTTCCAGTTCAAGAATTCTTGAGGCCAGATTCTGCCTAAGGTTCAGGATTGCACGCCTTCCAAAATCGCTGAAGCGGATGGTATCGGTTACCTCTTCACCCAGTTCATAATCTCCATCGTTGACATTGGCTGCCGAAATGGTGATTTCTGTATTTAAATCTGTCAAGGCACCATCTTCCACGACCGTACGGTTACGGTATATTTCGAAGTCTCCTTTGTCGGGGTTTATAATGACGTCAAAATTCTCATCCGAACCAAACTGTTTTTGAATCACACTTCTGAAAGCATCTTCCAAAACGCTCATCATCGTGGCTCGATCGATATTTTTCAGGTCTTTAAATTCCGAAAACGTGTCAATCAGATTGAGGTTGTCCATAT
>CAZVTL010000332.1:0-3674 GCA_964630075.1 uncultured Tangfeifania sp. | reverse complement strand
TTGACCGGCGGCACAGGATCGGGACCGGGCGGCACGGATTGGGTACGGGGTGTACAACCCAGCACAAGAAAGAGATTCAAAGCAAGGCCAAACAAATAGACGGATAAAGTTCGGAGCGATAAAAACATTACAGGAGCTTTTATTACAAATGCTATTTTAGCTGATACTTACAAATTTTAATGCTGCAGGGATTTTCACTGAAAAACCCTGACGTAATCGACGAACATTCGCTGTGGAAACTGCGAGGTTGCATCGGGTGGACCCGGCCAGTCGCCCCCTACAGCAACATTAAAAATAAAGAAATGGTCTGCATTGAAGGGATAATTTGCAGTCCCTACATCTCCGACCGCTACCGTAACATACAATATATCATCAACATAACACTTTATAAGGTCTTTCGACCATATCATGCTGTATACATGGAATTGCTGTGAAAAATCGCCATTCGGCAAATTGTAATTGGCACCCTTGGAGGCATGTGCCCCGGAGGAATTCTTCCAGTGCATGGTGGAATGAACCCTGGATGGGTAGGTCCCAATCAATTCCATGATATCGATCTCTCCGCATGCAGGCCAGCCAATCGTTGTGATGTTGGATCCGAGCATCCACAAGGCAGGCCATAATCCCTTGCTTACCGGCAGTTTTGCCCGGATATCTACACGTCCGAATTTAAACACCTTCTTGTTTTGGGTGGTCATTCTCCCGGAGGTATAATTGAATCCGCCTGCTGCCTCTTTTCTAGCTTCGATGATCAAATTTCCATTGGATAGAAAATTGTTCTTCTGATTATTTGTGTAATATTCCAGTTCATTGTTGCCCCAACCTCCGTTGCCATTTCCGACCTCCTGGTTCCAGGAATTCAGATCCAGGCTGTTGCCGGAAAATTCATCATTCCAGACCAGTGTATAGCCTGGATAGGTCATTGGAGTCGAAAAGCCGGTATTGTCAGTGGGCAGGAAGGTCCCATCTTCTGTCAGGATGGTTCCTGTGGCAGAAGAAGTTTCCAGTGTGCAAAATTGGGGTTTGCTGAGTTGAAGTGTAAACTGAGGGTTGCTCCTGCGCAAGTTGGTCGGATCTCCCTTGATCTGAACTTCCAGAATGAATTGCACCTGACCTGCCGGGATGGTAATTGTACCGTTGGAAGCCACATAATCTTTTGGCGAAAATGCACTACCATCAACCAGGGTATAATCGACCGAAACCGCTTTGGTGGTCGACTTACTCAGATTGATGTAAAATGGCATGGTGGTATTGGCTGCTGCTATAGGTTGACTAATGTTCAGCACGCTAACCGCAGGAACAGTTACCGGACCAGGATCAGGAATCGTTGCCTCACTCTCCTTTTTGCAGGAATTCAAGACCAGGCCCAACAGCACGACAGCAACAATTTTGGATGGGATCATTGGATATAATTGTAAAAAAAGAATGAAAATGGAGGAGCCGCAACTCCTCCATTTAGATTAATTCAGATGGTTCAAAGATACGCTTGGAATAACAACTATCATAGCGGTTTCATCTTAATGTACCAGGCATTTCCAGTCTCGGTACCTTGTACCCGAAGATACAT
Source organism: uncultured Tangfeifania sp. (assembly GCA_964630075.1). GTDB lineage: Bacteria > Bacteroidota > Bacteroidia > Bacteroidales > Prolixibacteraceae > CAINVV01. Next base: position 2,107 of record CAZVTL010000332.1, on the reverse strand, counting down.
GTAAGTAGAAGTTATTACCATGATTTCATACTCTTTCTGAAGTGCACCATAACCTATAAAGGTGGTGTTCCCGGCCAACAGAATGGCAGTCTTGGTGGAAGGTGCTGATGCAGGTATTCCGGTACTGGAAGGAGCAAAAGAGAATGCGGCCGTTCCTCCGGCATAGCTGTAACAACCCTCATCACCAGATCCGGGAATACCGGGCAAAGTAGTGAGCGATCCTGTTTTGGTAAAAACACCGTCGGGAGATGCCACCTTCAGGGTATAACCACCGGCGGCTACTTTCGTAAAGGTGAAGGCTGCAGTGTAAAAACAGTTGCAACAAGCCACTTTTTCGTTGACACTGGCCGCCCACCATTCAGGACCGGCAGAGGAGTTGGACCATGGACCGACACCAAAATGACCGGCCACACTCTTGTCCACAACCCAGGTTTTTGAGGTGCCTCCTGTTAAATTGGTAACAATGGAGGATGCTACATTGAAATCGCTTCTTACAGTAACATCTTTGGTCAATGTGGAAGATGTACCCCCTTTACCATAAACTACCGCGGTAATCCGGTAGGTGTTTGTACCCAGATTGGTGTATTTCTTGGTGACACTACCCGTTGAGAGATAAACCAAATCGAGTGCAGTGTTTGCATCATAATCCACCTTGTATGCCAATGCATTCTCAGCAGTTATGGTAATTTTCACGTCACCTGAACCATCGCCTGTCGGACTTGCAGTAGTTGCACCGACAATCTCCGTGTTGATCACGATGTTGGAGGGAGCCGTCAGATCTCCCATGGTATAGTTGGGTTCTGAACAACTGTGCCCTACGACAAATACAACGAATAGGCCCAGCAGGTATTTGAATGTTCGTTTCATATCTTTTTTATTAATTGGTTAATCTAATATTGTCGACATACACAACAGCACCAGCTCCGTCAGCCGAATCGTTGAAACGCAGAACCAGCTGCGTGAATTTTGACCCAGCAGGAATACCGGCAATGCCACTGTAATCAAATACCAACTCTTCCCATGCTCCTGACGTTGTCAACGGCACTTTTAAGGCTGCAACACCATTGGCAGGAGTACCACCCACAGCCCATTCAAGTTCCACATTCAATTTCTTTCCGACCATTGCTGCATCAGGATTGTATACCAACAACTTGATTTTCTTACCGGCCGCAAAATCTATGGGATTGTTGAGCGGGCTATAGGTTCCACTCCATCCCTGCTGTCCCCTGGTAAATTTACCAACCTTGGAGCTGGTATTCAATCCGGAAGGTTTTGGATTAGCCTCTGTGGCAAATTTTTGATTGTCACCAAAGGTTCCAAAGAAATAATTCACAAATGCATTTTCAAAATCAATCGGTAATCCAAATGGATCTGTGACTGTAATGGCAGTAATTTTCTCAGATTTGGCTGCACCACCACTCAATGCAACAACTTTTAAGTTGTAATTGCCGGATGTCACATAGTCATGGGAAACTTCAGCCCCATTTGCCAACACTGTTCCGGCTTCATTGGTAACATCACCAAAGTATACCAGATAGGAAGCAGCATAATCAGCTTTGGCCTTGACCTTCACATTGTGAACTGACTGTGTCGTAGTAACTGCGAGATTTTCAGGAATCCTGTAGGTAACCGTCAATGGATAGGTAGTGGAGGTTAACCTGCCGGAAATATCCGAATAGGCAATCGATACCGTATAGGTACCTTCGGGATAAACATGGGTGGTATTACTACCCGCAACAACAGTTGCAGTAGCTGCTGCGCCGGTTCCGTGGCCAAATGTTACCACGGAAGATACAATGCCTTCCCCAATTGGGGTGATTTTGACTTTTCCTGAATTATCGGTGCTGATATCGAAAATCTTGTTGGTATTGGCAGTTGCTGCACTCGCCAAAAACGAAAGGTCTTGATCAATACCATCCTTCATGGTACAACTTACGGCCATTACCAGAAGCAATGCAAAGCTGCAGATGATTGATATTTTCTTCATGTTTCTATGTTTTATGAATTAACTTAATTAATTGTATCCAGGGTTTTGAACCAGTTTGGTACCTTGCAATTCTCTGTAGGGAATCGGGAATACCTCATTTTTGTTGGCAACAAAACCCCT
>CAZVTL010000331.1:0-3674 GCA_964630075.1 uncultured Tangfeifania sp. | reverse complement strand
GTGTAGATCACGGAGGCCGCCGGATTAGTAAAAAAAAAACCCGGATGTTCCGCATGCCTGGCCATGAAAGACGACAAGGTTCCGGAAGGAAAATATGCAGTATCTACCTCCAACCGGAATTTTGAAGGACGCCAGGGGCCGGGTGCCCGCACGATGCTGGCCAGTCCGCTTGTCGCCGCTGCAGCAGCGGTAAGTGGGGTAGTTTCAGATCCACGGGAATAGATGGGTAGAGACGTTGCATGCAACGTCTGTATATGCACAATTTTGAATACTAAATGGAAAATAATAAAAAATGGCTATTGAAAAATTTACCAAGATAGTGAGTCCGGCAGTACCTCTTCCAATAGAGAACGTAGATACGGACCAGATCATCCCGGCACGGTTCCTCAAGGCCGTTGAGCGCAAAGGATTCGGAGACAATCTTTTCCGCGATTGGCGCTACAAAAAGGATGGAACGCCTAATGCGGAATTTGTCCTGAACAATCCAAAATATACCGGCAAAATACTGGTGGCTGGAAAAAATTTCGGCAGTGGTTCCAGCCGTGAACACGCAGCCTGGTCGGTGTACGACTATGGATTCAGGGTGGTGGTCTCCAGCTTCTTCGCCGACATCTTCAAGGGGAATGTCCTCAACAACGGTCTATTACCGGTTCAGGTACCCGAAGATTTCCTTGCCGCGATGTTCTCCACCATTGAACAGAATCCCGCCGCCCAATTCGAGGTGGATCTTGAAAACCAGACCATTCAGAATGTAGCGCTATCCACGGTAGTGGGTTTCGACATCAATCCTTACAAGAAAGAGTGTTTGCTGAAAGGATACGATGACATTGATTACTTGCTTAGCCTCAAAAAGGAGATAGAAGCCTTTGAAGTCAAATAATTACGAACTGCGAAACAAAGATTGCAGGAATGCAATACAGGTATACAACAAAATCACCGTCAAAAATAAATCACATCTACACATTTGACATTCAATCAATTCGTAATTAGCTTCGCTGAACCTCGTTTCGTAATTAGCTTCGCTGAACTTCGTTTCGTAATTCGTAATTTGTAATTCATAATTAAATATTCGACTATACTACTTGGATGAAGAACAAAATTTACATCATGGACACCACCCTGAGGGATGGGGAACAGACCTCGGGAGTCTCCTTTTCGGATGCCGAAAAGCTGAACATCGCCAAAATACTATTGGAAGAGGTCAGGGTAGATTACCTGGAGATCGCTTCTGCCAGGGTCTCTGACGGAGAGATGCTCGGCGCCAAAAAGGTGATGGATTGGGCCAAAGGGACTCCCTATCACGACAAGATAGAGATCCTGGGTTTCGTGGATGGTAGCACCTCCCTAGAATGGATTGCCAAAGCAGGTGGGAAGGTGATCAACTTGCTTGGAAAAGGATCCTTGCGCCATGTGACCCAACAGCTGAAAAAGAGTCCGGAGCAACACCTTGCCGACCTGAAAAAATCGATTGCCCTTGCACAGGAGATGAATATCACGGTCAACCTCTATCTTGAAGATTGGTCCAACGGCATGCGCAATTCGCCGGATTATGTCCATTTTATGTTGGAGGGTTTGAAGAATGAACCCATCAATAGGCTGATGCTTCCGGATACGCTTGGCATCCTGAATCCCACAGAGAGTTTCGAATTCTGTGCCACCATGATCCGGGATTTTCCGACCCTGAAGTTCGATTTCCATGCGCACAACGATTATGACCTGGCAGTTGCCAACGTGGATTCAGCCCTGCGCGCCGGAATAAAGACGGTTCACACCACCATCAACGGACTGGGAGAACGGGCAGGGAATGCACCACTCTCCAGTGTGGTAGCCCTTTTGAACGACCACCTGAAGATGCCAAACTCCATCAACGAGGAGAAACTCAACATGGTGAGCAGGCTGGTGGAGACCTTCTCAGGTATTCACATTTCAGGCAACAAACCAATCATTGGCGAAAATGTATTCACCCAATGCAGTGGAATCCATGCAGATGGCGACAACAAAGACAATCTTTACTACAACGACCTGCTGCCTGAACGGTTCGGCCGTACCCGGAAATATGCCCTGGGCAAAACATCCGGCAAAGCCAATATCGCCAAGAATCTGGAGGAAATGGGGATTCGTCTGGATCCGGAGAACCTCAAAAGGGTGACCGACAAGGTAATCGAACTTGCAGACAAGAAAGAGTCGGTAACTTCGGAGGATCTGCCTTACATTCTTTCGGATGTACTGAAGAGTGAATCAATTTTCGAGAAAATTACGCTTCGGAATTATGCCATCTCCCATGCACTGGGACTTCGGCCCATGGCTACTGTTTGCATCGAAATAAATGGAGAACTTTTCGAGGAGGCCGGGTCAGGGGATGGACAATACGATGCTTTCATGAATGCGTTGCACAAAATTTATCAAAAGCAACACAAACAGCTGCCGGTTCTTGTGAACTACAGTGTCACAATTCCTCCTGGCGGCAAAACAGATGCACTGGTGGAGACTTTGATTACCTGGAACATGGGGCGTGACTTCAAGACACGCGGCCTCGATCCAGACCAGACCGCCGCGGCCATCAAGGCCACCATCAAAATGCTGAACATCATTGAGAGTGAAGGTCAAATTTATTGATCCGACAATGTGACAATTCGACAATGAAAGAGTGTAAATTTAAGATTGACAGTCTTTTAGTGTCAAGAATAAAATATTGATTATATAAATCCTTATTTTTTAAATTTTAACCTTAGTAGAAAACAGAGTTCCACAAAATCCGACCTTATTACCTTATTAAATCACTCTGAAGTAGAATTATTACCCCACTTTGGAATCTCTTATAAGGTAATAAGGTTTAAATTTGTTCCGTTTATCATTTTCTACTAAGGTTGCATAAGTAAATAAAGTTTTATATAATCATGATAAATAGGTATTTATTTCAAACATTTCAAACATTTCAAACATTTCAAACATTTCAAACAACATAAACATTTCAAACAAAAAATTGGATATATGAAATTGAACATCGCTGTTTTGGCCGGAGATGGAATCGGGCCTGAAATTGTCGCACAAGCCCTGAGGGTGACGGAAGCCGTTGCCAAGAAATTCGGTCACGAACTGCACACCGAAGCTGCACTGGTGGGTGCTGCAGCCATTGATGCAACAGGAAATCCCTATCCGGATGAAACGCACGAACTATGCATGAAATCCGACGCCGTCCTCTTTGGCGCCATCGGTCATCCCCGCTTCGACAACGACCCATCGGCCAAGGTAAGACCCGAACAGGGATTGCTGGCTATGCGCAAAAAGCTTGGCTTGTATGCCAACATTCGTCCGCTGATCATCTTCCCATCCTTGCTGGACAAATCACCACTCAAGACCGATCGTGTCGAAGGTGCCGATTTCGTAACCATCCGCGAACTGACCGGAGGGTTGTATTTCGGTCAGCCTCAGGGGCGCAGCGAAAATGGCGACACCGCTTATGATACCTGCATCTATACCCGCATGGAGGTGGAACGAATACTGAAACTTTCCTTCGAATTTGCCATGAAACGCAAAAAGCGGCTCACAGTGGTCGACAAGGCAAATGTTTTGGCAACTTCCCGTTTGTGGCGCCAGATCTCCAAGGAGATGGAACCCCAGTACCCTGAAGTTGTCGTGGATTATATGTTCGTAGACAATGCCGCCATGCAGAT
>CAZVTL010000330.1:2595-3676 GCA_964630075.1 uncultured Tangfeifania sp. | reverse complement strand
CGACCTCATGATTATGAATCATGCGCTCTAACCAACTGAGCTACCTCGCCATTATTTCAACTAACTTGCTGAACTTTGAGCCTGCAAATATAATACCTTTCTTTTTTTGGACAAGGCCGATTGAAAAAAAAGGCAAATTAAATGTGCAGTTCCCTTTTTTTTTGATTTGCATGAAAAAAATGGTACTTTGCAGAAGAAATACCCATGAGATTATTTCAACCGCAACCGAAAATGATTTTGTGGGTATTCCATTTGGCAGTTAAAAAAACAAATGACTACCAAATGAAACAAAAACCTATAATTCTTACAATTGATATTTGTGTCCAAATGAAGAAGATTGAACTTGAATATCAGATTAGGTCCTCTCCCTCGGTTCTGTTCAGCAGACTTAGTACGGCTTCGGGCCTTGCTGAATGGTTTTCTGACAACGTTCATGTGGAAGGGTCGAAATATACCTTCTTTTGGGGAAAGACCAGTCAAAGCGCCGAACTGCTCTCTATTCGCCCAATGGAATCAGTTAAATTCAGGTGGATCGACAGTGATGAACCTTCCGAGTTTGAGTTTTATATTGTAATGGGCGAAATCATCGAAGATCTTTCCCTGATGGTCGTCGACATGGTCGAGGAAGGGGATGAAGCGGATAACGTTAAAATGTGGGACTCCGCCATCAGCCGCCTCAGAAAAGCCATTGGTTCCTGAAATCCCCCAAAAATCGCAAAAAAGCATTAGCTTTGCCGGCGAATCTCCATTCACCACATGAAGCGATTACATCTATACATCATCAAGCGTTTTATCGGTCCGCTGATCGTCACCCTCTTCATCAGCTTGTTTGTGCTTCTGATGCAATTCTTGTGGGTCTACCTCGATGACCTGGTCGGCAAAGGGCTGGAATGGAACATCATCGTTGAATTTTTGATCTATACCCTGGCCATGCTGATGCCCATGGCCCTGCCGCTTTCGATGCTGCTGGCCTCCATCATGACCTTCGGCGACATGGGTGAAAACAATGAATTGCTGGCCATGAAGGCCGCCGGAATCTCCCTTTTCACTTCCTCATTCCAAACCATTTTCCCACCACTTG
>CAZVTL010000330.1:0-2585 GCA_964630075.1 uncultured Tangfeifania sp. | reverse complement strand
CCGGAATCTCCCTTTTCAGGATCATGAAACCGGTCATTGTGCTGAGTGTGCTGCTGAGCATCGGGGCATTCCAGTTTTCCAATACCGTGATTCCCGTCTCCTACAAGAAACTGATTGCCCTCATGTCGAGCATCCGGAGCATGCGACCCGAAATCGTGGTCAAAGAGGGGGTCTTCTCCAACGATATTGACAATTTTTCGATCAAGGTGGGACGAAGAGCCAAGGATGGATCGATGCTTTACGACATCATGATCTACGACCACCGCCACGACCAGGGGAATGAGATGGTGACAGTGGCGGATTCAGGCACCATGAAGATAACCACCGATAAACGTTACATGGTGCTGACCCTCTATTCGGGTGAATCTTTTGCAGAGATCCAGCCTGCAAGCAAGGAGGCTTCGGGGTACCCCAACCGAACAGACAATTTCACCAAACAGACCATCTACTCCTCCCTGGAGGGGATGGATTTCGAGAAAAAAGATGAAAGTATATTCAGGAACCACTTCAGGGCACTGAACAATAGTCAATTGCAATATGTCGTTGATTCTGTCTCCCGTCAACTGGACATGTCCATTACCGAACAGGCATTGAGCATAACCTATCCCCTGCCCGTCACCATCGCAGTGACTGCACTGGCACGCCAGGATACCACTGTACAGCCGGTGCTCCGGCTAAAAAGCTACATCAACATCGACAGTGTGTTGACCAACAGCCTGCAACCTTTGCGCCTTCAACTCATCGAAGGGGCCCTGGCCAATGCCAGGAACAATTTGCGCTCGATCCGCCAGGCAGACGACCTGAATGTGGCCAATACCAGGATGCTGAACAGGTACGATACCGAATGGCACAAAAAATACACCTATTCCATCGCCTGCCTGATCTTCTTCTTCATTGGTGCCCCACTCGGCGCAATCATTCGCAAGGGAGGACTTGGGATGCCGTTGGTGGTATCGGTCGTCCTGTTTATATTTTACTGGATCCTCTCTACCACGGGAGAGAAATATGTGCGTGAAGCCATGTCCGGATTGTGGTTCGGGGTGTGGTTTTCTACCTTTGTCTTTCTGCCGGCCGGGGTATTTCTCACCTACAAGGCAGTGACAGACTCTACTGTTCTTAACATTGATTCCTACCTGGAATTCTTTAAAAAATTAAAATTCTGGAGCAAAAACAAGCCTGGGGTAACTGAGTAACTTGCAATTGTCTCCTGTCAGATACAATTACCATATTATTTTAAAATGAGTGAGATCAAGTTAAATACCATTGATGAGGCCATAGAAGCCATCCGCGAGGGAAAGTTTATCATCGTAGTGGATGATGAAGACCGCGAGAACGAAGGGGATTTTATCGCTGCTGCGGAAAAAGTCACCCCCGACATGGTCAATTTTATGGCGACAGAGGGACGCGGCCTGATTTGCGTTGCCATCACGGAAGAGCGCTGCGAAGAGTTGGAACTGGAGATGATGGTAGGCCGCAATACCTCCATTCACGACACCCCTTTTACCGTATCCGTGGATGCGGTTGGAGACAATGTAGCTACCGGCATCTCTGCCCACGACAGGGCCATTACCATCCAGAAACTTGCCTCGCCCGATACCAAACCAAGTGAATTGGGGCGTCCGGGACATATTTTTCCCCTAAGGGCAAAAAGCAGGGGTGTTCTAAGACGCGCAGGCCACACGGAGGCTACCGTGGATCTGGCCAGACTGGCTGGATTGCAACCAGCCGGAGTGCTGGTAGAGATCCTCAACCCGGATGGGACCATGGCACGCCTGCCACAGTTGTACGAAATCGCACAGAAGCTGGATCTCAAACTGGTCTCCATCGCCGATCTTATTGCCTACAAACTCGACAAGGAGACCCTGATTGAAAGGGGTGAAGAGGTGAGACTACCTACTGAATTTGGCCATTTCAAGTTGATTCCATTTTTACAGAAATCGAACGGAATCGAACACATCGCGCTGATCAAAGGTACCTGGGAGGCCAATGAGCCCATCCTGGTAAGGGTGCACTCCTCTTGTGCCACCGGCGATATTTTTGGTTCACTTCGTTGTGAATGCGGCGAGCAGCTGCACAAAGCAATGAGCCTGATTGAAAAAGAGGGAAAAGGGGTGATCGTCTACATGCAACAGGAGGGTCGCGGAATAGGACTCATGAATAAAATAAAAGCATATAAACTTCAGGAGCAGGGGCTGGATACCGTAGATGCCAACATCCACCTCGGATTTGATCCGGACCAAAGGGATTATGGTGTAGGCGCTCAAATTCTTCACAATCTGGGAATCAGCAAGATGAAGCTGATTACCAACAATCCTGTCAAGCGTGTAGGACTCGAATCCTATGGACTGAAAGTGGTAGAATCAGTTCCCATCGAAATCAAATCCAACCCTTTCAATGAATTCTACCTTCAGACCAAGAGAGACCGGATGGGGCACTCGCTGGACAGCAATCTCTAAATAACCAGGGATGTTTGAAGGGAGTGCAAAAAATTGTTTGAAGGGTATGAAGGGTTTAAAAATTGTTTATAGTGTAAACATTTCAAACATTTCAAACATTTCAAACATTTCAAACATTTCAAACATTTC